>JBNKFC010000296.1:0-5380 GCA_050289105.1 Paracoccaceae bacterium
CGTCAGTTCGACCGACCGCGCCCGGACATCCGCCATCGCGACTCCGTCCCAGATGTCCATCGACGCCTCGAGTGCCGCCATCTGAAGGATCGGTGGCGTGCCGACGCGCATCCGCTCGATCCCCGCGCCCGGCCGGTAGTCGGGATCGAAGGCAAAGGGCGCCTCATGCCCGAGCCAGCCGGAAAGCGCCGGGCGCACCTGCGGCGCGAGACGGGGGGCGACATAGATGAAGGCCGGGCCGCCGGGACCCGAATTGAGATACTTGTAGGTGCAGCCCACGGCGAAATCGGCGTCGCAGCCGGCAAGGTCCACCGGAAGCGCGCCGGCGGAATGCGCGAGATCCCAGACCACGAGCGCCCCGACCTCATGGGCCTTGCGCGTCAGCCGCGTCATGTCGTGGCGACGTCCCGTACGGTAGTCCACCTCGGTCAGCATCAGGACGCCGACATCCGGCGTGATCGCCGCCTCGACCGCCTCCGGAGCGACGGTGCGCAGGTCGTGCCCGTCGCCAAGCGTCCGCACCAGCCCGTCGGCGATGTAGAGATCGGACGGAAAGTTGCCGGTATCGGACAGGATCACCTTCCGGCCGGGGCGAAGCTCGATCGCGGAGGCGAGCGCCTGGTAGACCTTGATCGAGAGCGTGTCGCCAAGCACGACCGTGCCCGGCGCCGCCCCGATCAGCCGGCCGATCCGGTCGCCGAGCCGGCGCGGCATCTCCATCCATCCGGCCCGGTTCCAGGCGGTGATCAGCATCTCGCCCCATTCCGAGGTGACGCAGTCCGCGATCCGGCCTGCCGCAGCGCGCGGCAGCGGGCCGAGTGAATTGCCGTCGAGATAGATCACCCGTTCGGGAAGATGAAAGAGCGCGCGGGTGGCGGCGAAATCGGTGGTCATGCGGCGGTTTCCTCCGAGGTCGGGTCGCGCTGTCGGCAGCGTGCCTTTCAGGGTTAGGATATCCTTCTCCGGTCGACCAGACAAAAGTACCGCGCCCCCGCGCCGGGGCCTGTTCGCCGGCACTCTAGCCCGGCGAGCACAACCGGCGGTTTTCGATCTGCCGTGCGGCATGCGGTCTTGAATTTCTGCTCGAACGGGTCATAGGGTCGGCCAAGTTGGGATGAGGACGCCGATGTCGAAAGAGATCGACTTTCCGCCGGTCTGGTTGGCCGGCTTTGCCGTTGTCGGCGGGGTGATAGGGCGCATCGTGCCCTTGTCTACGCCGGTCAACGACACGCTCGGGGCTGTCCTGGTCGGGCTGGGGCTGATCCTGATGGTGGTCGCCGCGGCACAGATGGTCTTTGCGCGCACCAGTTTCATCCCGCGCCGCGATCCGGTCGCCTTCGTCCATGGCGGCGTCTTCCGCTTAAGCCGCAATCCGATCTACCTCGCGGACGCGATCCTGCTCGCCGGCCTTTACATCGCTTGGGATGCGTTGATCGCGCTGTCGCTCGTCTTCGTCTTCATGGAGCTGATCAAGCGCCGTTTCATCCTGGACGAAGAGGCGCGGCTGTCCGAGCGCTTCGGAGAGGAATACGCCGAATACAGCGCCCGGACACGGCGCTGGCTGTGACGGGGCGTCGCAATGTCGCGATGTGACGAATAGGTTGTTGCCGCGACGCAGCGTTGCAGAGTAATAATCTTGCGCGACCGAGGGAACGGGCGCCATCCGGCCAACGGGTGGACGGCGCCAACGCGGAAAGGGAGACAGAGTGAAGATCGGGGCACCAAAGGAAATCTTCGAGGGCGAGGCGCGCGTTGCGATGACGCCCGACAGCGCGATCCAGCTGAAGAAGCTCGGCTACGACTGCTTCGTCGAGGCGGGCGCCGGGCGCGGGGCGGGCTTTTCGGACGCGGCCTATGAGGCTGCGGGCGTGACGGTCGTGAAAACTGCGGCGGCACTCTTCAAGGAGGTCGACGTGGTCGCGAAGGTCCGGCCGCCGTCACCGGCCGAGGCGAAGCGGCTGAACAAGGGGCAGACCCTCATCTCCTTCTTCTATCCCGCTCAGAACAAAGAGCTTTTGGATCTCTGCAACAAGCAGGGCGCGACTGTCGTCGCGATGGACATGGTGCCGCGCATCTCCCGAGCGCAGAAGATGGACGCGTTGTCGTCGATGGCGAACATCGCCGGTTACCGCGCGGTGATCGAGGCGGGCAACAACTTCGGCCGCTTCTTCACGGGCCAGGTGACGGCCGCCGGCAAGGTGCCGCCGGCCAAGGTCCTGATCGTCGGCGCGGGCGTCGCGGGTCTTGCCGCGATCGGGACGGCGACCTCTCTCGGCGCCATCGTCTATGCCTTCGACGTCCGCCCCGAAGTGGCCGAGCAGATCGAATCGATGGGCGCCGAGTTCGTCTTTCTCGATTTCGCCGATCAGGTTCAGGACGGCGCGGCGACGGGCGGCTATGCGGCCCCTTCGAGCCCCGAATTCCGCGAGAAGCAGCTTGAGAAGTTCCGAGAGCTGGCGCCGGACATGGATATCGTCATCACCACGGCGCTCATCCCCGGCCGCGACGCGCCCAAGCTTTGGCTGGCCGACATGGTCGAGGCGATGAAGCCCGGCTCGGTCGTGGTCGACCTCGCCGCCGAACGCGGCGGCAACTGCGACCTGACGGTGCCGGACGAGAAGATCGTCTCCAAGAACGGCGTGACGGTGATTGGCTACACCGACTTCCCGAGCCGGATGGCCGCGCAGTCCTCGACGCTCTATTCGACCAACATCCGCCACATGATGACGGATCTCACGCCGGCAAAGGACGGCAAGATCGTCCACAACATGGAAGACGACGTGATCCGCGGGGCCACGGTCACCCATGACGGCGCGATCACCTTCCCGCCGCCGCCGCCGAAGATTGCGGCGATTGCTGCAGCGAAACCCAAGGAAAAGCCAAAGGAACTGACGGTCGAGGAGAAGCGGGCGCAGGAAGTGGCTGCGTTCAAGGCGCAGACCAGGCAGCAGTTCACGATGCTGGGCGTCGGCGGCGCGTTGATCCTGCTTGCGGGTCTCTATGCCCCGGCCAGCTTCATGCAGCACTTCATCGTCTTCGTCCTGGCGGTCTTTGTCGGCTTCCAGGTGATTTGGAACGTCAGCCACAGCCTGCACACGCCACTGATGGCGGTCACCAACGCGATCTCGTCGATCATCATCCTCGGGGCACTGATGCAAATCGGCTCGGGCTCGTTCCTAGTGATCCTCCTGGCCGCGGCCTCGGTCTTCATGGCCGGGATCAACATATTCGGTGGCTTCATGGTCACCCGGCGCATGCTCGCCATGTTCCAGAAGTCGTAAGGGAGCACGCGCAATGGAATACGGGTTCACCACGGCCGCCTATGTCGTTTCGGCGGTTCTGTTCATCCTGTCGCTGGGCGGGCTTTCCGGCCAAGAAAGCGCCAAGCGCGCGGTCTGGTACGGCATCGTCGGCATGGCGCTGGCGGTCCTGGCCACGCTTTACGGCCCCGGCGCCGGCAACTGGGCGCTGTCGGTCGTCCTGGTGCTGATCGGTGGCGCCATCGGCTGGGTCGTCGCACAGCGCGTCCAGATGACCGAGATGCCGCAGCTCGTGGCGGCGATGCACTCGCTCGTCGGCCTTGCGGCGGTCTTCATCGGCTTCAACACGCATATCGAGCTGATCCGCGTCACCGGCATGGACGAGGCGGCGCGCACCGCGCTCCACGGCTTTGCGGCCGTGATCGCGCACAAGTCGCCGGTCGAGGTGTCGATCCTCAGGGTCGAGACCTTCCTCGGCGTCTTCATCGGGGCTGTCACCTTTACCGGTTCGGTCATCGCCTTCGGCAAGCTCGCGGGCAAGGTCGACGGCAAGGCCAAGAAACTGCCGGGCGGCCACCTTCTGAACGCGGGAGCGGCGCTGCTGTCGCTGGTTCTTCTGCTCGTCTACCTGAACTCGGGTTCGACGGTCGCGCTGGCGGTGATGACGCTGGCGGCGTTCTTCATCGGCTATCACCTGATCATGGGGATCGGCGGCGCGGACATGCCGGTCGTCGTCTCTATGCTGAACAGCTATTCGGGCTGGGCGGCGGCGGCGATCGGCTTCTCGCTGTCGAACGACCTCCTGATCGTCGTCGGCGCGCTCGTCGGCTCTTCGGGTGCGATCCTGAGCTACATCATGTGCAAGGCGATGAACCGGTCGTTCATCAGCGTCATCCTCGGCGGCTTCGGCAACACGACCGGACCGGCGATGGAAGTGACGGGCGAACAGATCGCCATCGACGCCGAAGGCGTGGCGGCGGCGCTGAACGACGCGGACAGCGTCATCATCATCCCCGGCTACGGCATGGCGGTGGCGCAAGCGCAGCAGTCTGTCAGCGAACTGACCCGCCGCCTGCGCGCCAAGGGCAAGGAAGTGCGCTTCGGCATCCACCCGGTCGCGGGGCGTCTGCCGGGGCACATGAACGTGCTGCTGGCCGAAGCCAAGGTCCCCTACGACATCGTTCTGGAAATGGACGAGATCAACGATGACTTCCCCGAAACAGATGTGGTCATCGTCATCGGCTCCAACGACATCGTCAATCCTGCCGCCCAGGAGGATCCCAACAGCCCGATCGCCGGCATGCCGGTGCTGCGCGTGTGGGAGGCCAAGAACGTGATCGTCTCCAAGCGCGGCCAGGGCACCGGATACTCCGGCATCGAGAACCCCCTGTTCTACAAGGAAAACACAAGAATGCTCTACGGCGACGCAAGAGAAACCGTCGACCAGCTGCTGGGAATGATCGAATAGGGAGAGGCGACCGCCCATGGTCTGCTGTCAAAGACAAGCCAATATGGCGGCCCGAGGTCGCCGTCGAAAACAAACCTGAACCACGTACAACAGCAAATTAAAGGTGAATCTCATGAACACAGGACGCTTCAATCCCGATCAGGTGATCGAAAACGCCGGCATCAAAGGTGTAAAGGCGGCGCATTACAATTTGCTTGAACCTGCGCTTATCCAGGCGGCGCTGGAGCGCGGCGAAGGCGAACTGGGGCAGGGCGGAACGCTGCTGGTCACCACGGGTAAATTCTCGGGCCGTTCGCCAAAGGACAAGTTCACGGTCATGGAGCCTTCGGTCAAGGACAGCATCTGGTGGGAAAACAACCCGCCGATGGAAGCGGATGACTTCGAGGCGCTGCGCCGCGATATGTTCGCCTATCTGGAAGGCCGCGACGTGTTCGTTCAGGACCTCTATGCGGGAGCCGATCCTGTGCACCGCATCAATGTCCGGCAGATCCATGAATATGCCTGGCACAACCTGTTCATCCGTCACATGCTGCGCCGGCCGGAGCTGGAGGAGCTGGAAGGTTTCGTGCCCGAATTCACGGTCGTGAACTGCCCCGGCTTCGCAGCCGACCCCGAGAAGCATGGCTGCCGGTCCAGCACGGTGATCGCCGTT
>JBNKFC010000297.1:0-2165 GCA_050289105.1 Paracoccaceae bacterium
GCGAAATGACAGGAAAGGAACGGCGCGATTATGGGTATCACCTTCTTCAAGCAGTCGACGACCACTAGCGAGGAGGTTGCGGCCGATGTTCCGGCGACCGTGGCGCGGATGCTGGCCGAGATCGAGGCGGGCGGCGAGGTCGTGACCCAGCGCTATGCCGAGAAGCTGGACGGCTGGGCGGGTGACATCGTCGTCCCGCGCGCGGTGATCGAGGAAGCCGCCAGTTCCGTGCCGCAGCAGCTGAAGGACGACATCCGCTACGCGCATGACAATATCGCCCGCTTCGCGCAGGCCCAGCTTGACAGTTGCCGCGAGACCGAGATCGAACTACGCCCGGGCCTGAAGGCCGGTCAGCGTCTGATCCCGATCTCGTCGGCCGGGGCCTATGTGCCGGGCGGACGCTACAGCCACATCGCCTCGGCGCTTATGACCGTGACGACGGCGAAGGTGGCGTGCGTCGGTCATATCAGCGCGGTGTCGCCGCCGCGTCCGGGCAAGGGCATCCCGGCGACGATCCTTTACGCGCTCGACTATTGCGGGGCGGACCGCATTCTGGCGCTCGGCGGCGTGCAGGGCATTGCGGCCATGGCCTATGGCCAGTTCGGCCTGCCGCCCGCCGATATCCTTGTCGGCCCCGGCAATGCCTTTGTTGCCGAAGCCAAGCGTCAGCTTTTCGGCCGCGTCGGCATCGACATGTTCGCCGGACCCACCGACAGTCTTGTCATTGCCGATGAAACCGCCGATCCCTATCTGGTGGCGTGGGACCTGATCGGTCAGGCCGAGCACGGCCAGACCTCGCCGGTCTGGCTGGTGACCGAAAGCACCGCTTTCGCCGAGGCCGTCAGCGCCCATATCCCAAACTGCATCGCCGAACTGCCGCAGCCCAACCGGGGCGCGGCCGCGGCGGCGTGGGAGACGCTGGGCGAGATCGTGATCTGCGAGAACCGCGAAGAGATGGCCGCCCATGCCGACCGCGTTGCGCCGGAACATCTGCATGTTCAGGCCGCCGACCTGTCGTGGTGGAAGAACCGGCTTTCGGCCTACGGCTCGCTCTTTCTTGGGGCCGAGACGACGGTCGCCTTTGGCGACAAGGCGGCGGGCACGAACCACGTGCTGCCAACTTCGGGGGCGGCGCGTTACACCGGCGGCCTGTCGGTTCACAAATTCCTCAAGACCGTGACCTGGCAGGAAGTGCAGCCCGAGGCTTTGCGCGATCTTGCCGCCGTCACCGCCCGCATCTCGCGGTTTGAGGGGATGGAGGGCCATGCCCGTTCGGCCGATATCCGGCTGGAAAAATACTTCCCCGGCGAGACGTTCCGCTTGCGTCCCTGAACCGGATGGTGTCGGTACGGTTAACGGACGGGGGAACGATGCGGCGTGTGGGTATTCTCGGGGGCATGGGTCCGGATGCGACCGTGCTTCTGATGCAAAAGGTCATCGCGGCCCGGCCCGCAGCCGATGACGCCGATCACATCCCCCTCATCGTGCATCAGAACCCGCAGGTGCCCAGCCGTATCAAGGCGCTGATTGAGGGGACGGGGGAAAACCCGGGCCCCGTCCTCGCCGCTATGGCCCGCGATCTGGAACGGGCAGGGGCAAAGGCACTCGCCATGCCCTGCAACACGGCGCATGCCTATGCGCCGGATGTGAAGGCTGCGATCGGTCTGCCGTTTCTTGACATGATCGGGGCGACGGCAGCGGACCTCTCGGCGAAAGGTGCCCGACGGGTCGGTATGCTTGCCTCGCCCGCCGTGCGGATCGCGGGCGTGTTCGGCCCGGCCTTTGCCGAAAAGGGGCTGGAACCGGTCTGGTCGGATGACGAAGACGCGCTGCTTGCCGTCATCCGTGCGGTCAAGGCGGGCCGCAAGGAGGCCGCTGAAACGGCGGGTCTGGAACGCCTCGCGAGGGACTTCATCGACCGGCAGGGCTGCGACCATCTTGCCGTCGCCTGTACGGAATTGTCGATCCTCATGCCCGGTCTGCCCGCTGATCTTCCATTGACCGATACGCTCGACTGCCTCGTAACGCGCGTGGTGGAGTTCGCGGTTAATTAACGGCTCAATCAATAAAAACCGCGATCATGTCGTATTTTCGTCGCGAAGCGTCGTATTTCATGTGAGGGCGATTAATGTCAGACAATACGGTGGTCTGGCTGCGTGACTCAA
>JBNKFC010000298.1:0-1754 GCA_050289105.1 Paracoccaceae bacterium
TGCTCCTCGGCCCGCTGCTGGCGCCGCATGCTGCGCTTGAGGACGACGATCCCGACCACCGCACCCGAGACAAGGCCAAAGACTGCTCCGATCTCCAGAAGCTCCTTCAGCTCCCAGCTGATCGGCCGGTGCTGGATGCCGAGAAGCGTGAGGACCGTTCCGCCGGTCAGGAACGCCGCGCAGACGATCTGCACCACGAGGACGATCGAGAGGGCGAGGAAGTCACGCATCAGTGCCCCCCCCGTCATCACCCGGGGCCAGTCCGGCACAGGAACGGGCGTCACCTGAGGACATTGCCGCCTCCCTCCGTTGCGCTGCCGGTTCCGCCGGCCGTTTCCTTCGATGGTTCGCTGGCAGAGGCCTTGGACGGTTCCTTGCTGGGCTCGCTGGGGGTCTCCTTGGACTGCTCGCTCGTCGGCGAGCTCGCGGTCTCCTTCGCCGGTTCCTGCGCGGTTTCCTTGGTCGGTTCCTTGGCGGGTTCCTTAGACGGCTCCTTCGAGGGTTCCTTGGCCGGCTCCCCTGACGGACTGCTGCCCTCGCCGCTGCTTGCCTCGCCCGTCGATCCCGACGGACTGCTCCCCGATCCCTCGTTCGAGGCCTGGCTCGCGCGATCCCGGTTGGTAACTTCGGTGTAGTCGCGCAGGATTTCGCCCGACGACGGATCGAGCACGACTTCGCGGCGACGGTTGCCTTTCATCGCCTGGATTCGGATCCGGCCAAGCCAGGTGCGCTTCTTGTACGTGATCTGGTAGCCTTCACGGCGCAGCTGGCGCTCGACATCGTCCTGATACGCTGCGGCCACCGCAGGCATGGCGGAGGACAGCAACAGACCGGAAGACGACAACAAGAACCCGCGACGAGTCATGACCACACTTGAACTACCCAAAACCGTTAACGATCATGCCCTTGGCGCCGCATTGCGGCAAGGAATGCCCTCAGTGAGGCCATTCCGGTTTCGTGTTCGTCAACGATCCTCGATTTCGTCGAAGATCTCTTCGGAAAGAAGGGTAATCCCGTCCGCGTCGTAGACTCGCTCCACCCCGGTGCCGCAGCGGTCTATCTTCTCCATCACGCAGGCGCCGGCGCAGTTGAAGACGCGGCGGAGGGAGCCTTCTTCGCTCCGCGCCTCAATGGAAAGCGCGATGCTGTTCCAGCGCACGTCGATGTCGCCGAACCCGTCGGCGGCGATTTCCTGAAGCTGGCGCTGCACCAGTTCGCTCATGTTGACCGACGGCTGCATGAGGTAGATCCGTTCGCTCGGCGATGCCGAAAGTCCCGCAAGGTGTAGCATGGCTGTTCCCCTGATCGCAGTGTTTCACTCAAGACGCGGCCCCCGGTCCTGATGCACCGGGACGCCTTGGTCCGAGTTGGGGTGTATTCGGCGGCAAAGGCCATAAACCCATGCCAGACGCATCTAAACCGGAGTTTATGGGCGCGAAAAACGGGGGAGATGCATCACCAATGGCCGATCCCGGCCTGGTTTGCGTCCGGATGGGCGACGATCGGCGCAGGTGGAAACAGCACGCCGGCGCCGCGAGGGGCCGACTGAGGGGCGCTGAAGGGACCCAACCAGGATCCGCAAGGTCCGACGAATCGGCCGCTCGGCGGGGCATCGCGCGAAAATCCGGGGCCGCCCGATCGCCCGGACGGTCCCTTTTCAGTCGCGCAGACGCACGATATCGCCCAGAAGTCCCGCCGTCCCGTTATGGACCGTCAGGCGCTCCACCTTCCCGGCGATGGTCTCCAGCGCCTCC
>JBNKFC010000299.1:0-5439 GCA_050289105.1 Paracoccaceae bacterium
GGTGAGGTCGGCTTCGCCTGGATCGGCGAAGGGATCCACGGGCTGATGCGCCTTCAACGCTTGCAGCGTGTCCACGAGCGAATGCCAGCCGCCGTAGTCGATGATCAGCGCAACGCCGCCGTCACGGGCGATGCGGCGGCCGATTTCGCCCGCGATGACGGGAAGCGCCGGGCAGAATTCCACGATATCGCCCGGCCGCGTATCCGTCAGACGGGCCGCGAGCGCTTCATAGTGCGTTGCGGGCGCAAGTCCCGGCGCTGGCCGACCGTCGCGAAGGCCGACCTGCCGCTCGGCCCAGCCACTGGTGTGGCGTTCAAACTGCCGGATCGGCAGGGCGTCGAAAAACTCGTTTGCGACGAGAAAGAGCGGTAGTTCGGGCAGCGTTTCCACCCTGTCGTGCCATTCCGGCGCGTGACCGCGCAGCGTCTCGGCCTGACGGGCCCGCAGGGTGGGGGAGGCTTCGACGAGGTGCACGCGTGCAGCCTCCGGCATGCCCGGTATGGTGCGGATCGCGCGCAGCATGTCGGCCATTAGCGTTCCGCGCCCGGGCCCGATCTCGGCGAGGGCAAACGGCGTGGGCCGGCCCTGGTCTAGCCAGCTTTGCGCAAGGCAGAGCCCCACCATCTCGCCGAACATCTGGCTGATCTCGGGCGCGGTGGTGAAATCGCCCTGCGCTCCGAAGGGGTCGCGCGTCGCATAATAGCCGTGCTCTGGATGCAGAAGGCATTCCGCCATGTAGTCGGCAATGGTGATTGGCCCGTCGGCGGCGATGCGCCTGGCGAGGATGTTCGCCAGCGGCGTCACGCCCGCGACCGCCGCCAGAACCAGAGCCCCGCGGCAATCATCGGCAGCGACAGAAGCTGGCCCATTGACAGGCCGATCCCGCCGGCATGGATGACATAGCCCATGGGGTTGTCGGGCGTGATGAACTGGAGATCGGCCTGGCGCACGAACTCGACGGCGAAACGCGACAGCCCGTAACCGAGAAGGAAGATCCCTGTAATCAGCCCGGGACGCTGCAGCGCCCCACGCCGGAGCAGGAGAAGAAGCACAAGGCCAAGCAGCACGCCTTCCAGCCCCGCCTCGTAAAGCTGGCTTGGATGGCGGGCGCAGGTGCCGGGGTCGATGCCCGGGCAGTCCTGCGCGGCGTCACCGGGGAAGTTCACGCCCCAGGGCAGGTCGGTGGGCCGCCCCCAAAGCTCGGCATTCACGAAGTTCGCGATCCGTCCGAAGAACAGCCCGACCGGCGCGACAAGCGCCATGGCGTCCGACAGTTGCAGCTTCGGCACGCCGTGGCGCCGGCAGAACCAGAGGCCGGCCACGACGACGCCGAGGAATCCGCCATGGAAGGACATGCCGCCCTGCCAGACTTTAACGATCTCGGCCGGGTGCGACAGGTAGTAGCCCGGCTGGTAGAAGACTACGAAGCCGAGCCGCCCGCCGAGGATCACCCCGAGGATGATTGCGGTCAGCAGATCTTCGGTCCGTTCCGGTGGCATTGGCGCCTGCCCGCCTGGCCAGAGCGCGGGCCGCCGCATCAGCGTCCGGACGATCCAGAACCCCGCGAGAAGCCCGGCGAGATAGGCGAGCGCGTACCACCTCAGCGCCAGATGGAAGCCGAAGAGGTCGATCGCGAAGATCTCGTTCGCGATGTCGGGGAAGTTGATGGCAGCGTGCATGCGGTCTCCTCGCCCCCTCTCAGAGCGCGGGCCCGCGGCGAAGTCAACCTTGAGCTTTCGGCCCCCCGCGCGCATATAGGCGGCAGATGTGATTTGCCCCGACGGAGGCGCCCGATGAGCGGACCGAACAAGTTCTTCGACGACATGTCGAAACTGATGACCAACGCGATGGGCGTGGCGCAGGGCGCCAAGACCGAGGCCGAGACGGCGATGAAGTCCTGGATGGACCGCTGGCTGGCCGACCGCGATTT
Organism: Paracoccaceae bacterium; assembly: GCA_050289105.1. GTDB lineage: Bacteria > Pseudomonadota > Alphaproteobacteria > Rhodobacterales > Rhodobacteraceae > Albidovulum. The sequence goes on from JBNKFC010000299.1 coordinate 1,931, forward strand.
CGTCACCCGCGAGGAATTCGACGCTGTGCGCGCCATGGCCCAGAAGGCGCGCGAGGAGAACGAGGCGCTGAAGGCGCGGATCGAGGCACTGGAAAAGCCCAAGAAGGGCTGACGCTTCGACCGCCGGCTGCGCGTTCTGGACATTCCGGATTTCTGTTGACGGGCGAGGGGGGGTCTGCCCGCTTTCCTGCGCCCGTCGACAATCCATCCACAAGATTTGGTGTTTGTCCCGAAAATATCGCTCTACAGATGTACCGTTCGGCTACACCATATCTGGGAAGGGCGGTGGTTGCTTCTACCGGTCCTTGAGCAGGCACCTAGGCTTTGCGGGCTGCCATCCACGCAAAGCTACAAATAAAGAGGCCGGGCATGTCAGTTTCCGAAACCTATCTCAACACCGACGATTTGCATCCGATCGACATAGTCGAGACGCTTGCCGAGCATCACGACTGGGATTTCGACCGGGTGACGGACGATCAGATCGCCATGGCGGTCGAGGGCCAGTGGCGGACCTATTCGATCACGCTGGCCTGGTCTGGCTATGACGAGACGCTCCGGCTCATCTGCACGTTCGAGATGGACCCGCCGGAAGAGTCGCTGCCCTCGCTCTACGAGGCGCTCAACCGCACCAACGACATGGTCTGGTCCGGGGCCTTCACCTTCTGGAAGGAACAGCGGCTGATGGTCTGGCGCTACGGGCTTTGCCTCGCGGGCGGTCAGATTGCCGGGCCGGAGCAGATCGACCGCTTGATCACCGACGCGGTGACGACGGCCGAACGCTTCTATCCGGCCTTCCAGCTGACCTGCTGGGGCGGCGAAAGCCCGGAGCGGGCGATGGATGTCGCGATGTCGCGCGCCTACGGCCGCGCCTGAGAGCGGACAAGACCTCCAAAAGGGCTGACCTTGGGGGTTTCCATCGCCGGTGCGATCGCTAATCTCGCCTCCCGATGAAGGAGGCGATCATGGACATGGGAACGGTGCGCGACCGGGGGCTGGTGCTTCTCGGCTGCGGCAAGATGGGATCGGCGATGCTTGCCGGCTGGCTCAAGGGCGGGTTGCCGGCACGAAGCGTCTGGGTGATCGATCCCCATCCGTCGGACTGGCTGAAAGCGCAAGGCGTGCACCTGAATGACGGCCTGCCCACGGCACCGGCGATCGTGCTGATCGCCGTGAAGCCCCAGATGATGGCCGAGGCGCTGCCCTCGCTGAAAGCACTGGGCGGCGGCGGGACGCTCTTTCTGACCGTCGCGGCGGGAACGACGATTGCCACCTACGAAACCGTTCTCGGGGCTGGCACGCCAATTGTCCGCGCCATGCCCAACACGCCGGCGGCCATCGCCAGGGGCATTACCGCGATCTGTGGCAACCGCCAGGTCACCGAGGCGCATCTGGCGCTGGCCGAGGCGCTTTTGAGCGCGGTTGGGCAGGTGGTGCGGATCGAGGGGGAGCATCAGATGGATGCGGTGACGGCCGTCTCCGGCTCCGGCCCGGCTTACGTCTTCCACCTCATCGAGACACTTGCGGCTGCCGGGGCGGCGGAGGGCCTGCCCGAGGCGCTGGCGCTGCGCCTTGCCAAGGCGACGGTGGCGGGGGCGGGCGCTCTCGCCGAGGCGGTCGACGACGACCCAGCCCAACTCCGCATCAACGTGACCTCTCCGGGCGGCACGACGGCGGCGGCGCTGAAGGTTCTTATGGACGAGAAGCGCGGCTTTCCGGCGCTGCTGAAGGAGGCTGTCCACGCCGCGGCCGAACGCGGCAGGGAGTTGGGGAAATGACGATCAGCTTCGACGATTTTCTCAAGGTGGATGTCCGCGTCGGCCGCATCACCCGGGCCGAACCTTTCCCCGAGGCGCGCAAGCCCGCGTTCAAGCTCTGGGTCGATTTCGGTCCCGAGATCGGCGAGAAGAGATCTTCCGCCCAGATCACCAAACACTATACGCCGGAGGAGCTTGTCGGACGACAGGTGCTCGCCGTCGTGAACTTCCCGCCCCGCCAGATCGGGCCGGTCATGTCCGAAGTGCTGGTCCTCGGCGTGCCGGACGAAGCGGGCGAAGTGGTGCTGATCGGACCGGGGCACGAAGTTCCGCTGGGCGGCCGGCTTTACTGAACGGGCGTTGTGGCGGGGCGCGCGATGAGGTCGCAGAGTGCCGCCAATTCCTCTCCTTCGGCGACCGGCCGGCCGTCGAGGGTAAAGATTGCGTAGCCATGGCTCCGAAGGACCCGGAGCGGTGCGTCGGCGGGCAGACCGCGAATTTTGTGAATCCTGGGGCTGAACTCGAATACCACGGCGTCGATGAGTTTTTCATCGAGAAGCCGCGTGGCGCCTTCGAAGACGTCGGCCTCAAAACCTTCGACATCGACCTTTAGCAGACCGATCCGCTCCTTGATCCGGTCTTGCCAGAGTTCGTCGAGCGTCGTCACCTCGACGTCGAAAGTGGAGCGGATACTGCCCTTGTTGTGCGGCCCGAGACTGTGAATGCCATGGGACTCGCGTTCATAGAAGGTGGCGCGGCCGGATTCCTTCGAGATGGCGAGGCGCAGTGGTTCGACATTGCTGAGCTTGCGGATGCGGATCTGGTCCAGCAGGAAGGCGTGGTTCCCGGGATGCGGCTCGACTGCGAAGACCTTGCGCGCGGTGCGGGCGAAGCGCGCAACCGTGGCGCCGAGATTGGCGCCGACATCGACGACGACCCTGCCGTCGTAATTCAACTGATCCTCGAGAGACGCCCAGTCGTTGGTGGGGCGACGGCCGCTGTCGTCGGCGGCGACGAGGGTGATGCCGCGTGCCTTCCAAGTGATCGGAGTGAGAATGTCCTCGGTCCGGTTGTAGACGAAGACGAAGAGCCCCGGCTGGCGCGCGACATGCGCCTCGACCAAGCGGAGGGCTATATTCAGTACTTTGCGATGAAGCCGGGTGCGGAGGGTGGAAAACAGCGACGCCGCGCCCATGGTTCTGTCCTTGTCAGCACTGCTGGTCCGCGGCCATCCCTAGCGTAGCCGGCAGAAGCTGTCCATTAGCTGGTAGTCATTCCGCCGGAAGATCGCCGATCTCGTCCCGCCAGTGCCTCCGGCAAAGCGACACATAGGTCTCGTTGCCACCGATCTGCACCTGCGCGCCGTCGCGGAGCGCTTTGCCGTCCGGACCGCGCCGGACCACCATCGTCGCCTTCTTTCCGCAATGGCAGATCGTGCGCACCTCGCGCATTTCGTCGGCGAGGGCCAGGAGCGCTGCCGATCCCGGGAAGAGCTCGCCGCGGAAATCGACCCGCAAGCCGTAGCACATGACCGGCACGCCGAGGTCATCGACGGCGCGGGCCAATTGCCAGACCTGGTCCTTGGTCAGGAACTGCGCCTCGTCGAGGAAGACGCAGTCGACGGGGCCAGCAGCCAGACGGTCCTGAAGTTTCGCGAAGAGATCGGTCGTCGCATCGTAGGTCTCAGCGGGTTCGCCTATCCCGATGCGGCTGGAAATGCGCCCGGTGCCTGCGCGGTCGTCGAGGCGCGCTGTC
>JBNKFC010000300.1:0-6895 GCA_050289105.1 Paracoccaceae bacterium
CCGCTTCCAGCTCGACCTGCGCCCCGACTTCAGCGCCGCCCGGCTGTCCGGCCGGGCTGAGGCGGTGGTCAGCCTGACCCCAGCGGCGCTGTTGCCGCCTGTCGCGCGCTTTCTTTGGCACGTATTCGGGACGCGGCGATGAACCTGCACCTCTCCCCGCCCCACCGCGTCGGCGCCCTGCGCCTCTGGGTCGTGAGCGATTGCCGCGCCAGCGGCCACGCGCTGGCCGGCGGGCTTGCCTTTGCGGCCTCGAAGCGTCCCGTCGCCGTCGCTCTCGACGACGGTGCGACGGTCCGCGCCTTCGCACCCGACGGCCGCCCGCTTTCGCCCGAGGCGTGGCAGGCGCTCTGTCCCGAGTTTGCCACCCGCCTTGCCGAAGCGCGTGCGCAAGATCGCGGTTGAGTTCCGCGCCGTTATCGGCAGGCTGACCGAAGGGAGGACAGCCATGCGACTCGACGGAAAGACCGCCATCGTCACCGGGGCGGGATCGGGCTTCGGCGCCGGCATCGCGCGCAAGTTCGCGGCCGAAGGCGCCCGCGTGATGGTGGCGGACATCAACGAGGCGGCGGCGCTGAGCGTCGCAAGCGAGATCGCGGGCATCGCGCACCGCGTCGATGTCGCATCCCGCGAAAGCGTCGATGCGATGGCAGAGGCGGGGTGGTCGGCGTTCGGCAGCGTCGACATTCTCGTCAACAATGCCGGAATCACGCATCTGCCGACCGCGTTGGAGGACGTCAGCGAGGACGACTTCGACAGGGTCCTGGCGGTGAACTGCAAGTCCGTCTTCCTGACCGCCCGCGCCTTTGTCCCGCGGATGAAGGCGGCGCAAAAAGGCGCCATCCTGAACGTCGCCTCGACGGCCGGCCTCTCGCCCCGGCCCCGGCTCAACTGGTACAATGCGTCGAAAGGCTGGATGATCACGGCGACGAAGACGATGGCGGTGGAACTGGCCCCCGCGGGCATCCGGGTGAACGCGATCTGCCCGGTTGCCGGAGAGACGCCGCTCCTGAAGAGTTTCATGGGCGAGGATACGCCGGAGATGCGGGCGAAGTTCCTCTCGACCATCCCGATCGGGCGGTTTTCGACGCCCGAGGACATGGGAAACGCCGCCGCCTTTCTCTGTTCGGACGAGGCATCGATGATCACCGGCGTGGCGCTCGAGGTCGATGGCGGGCGCTGTATCTGAGCGGTTGAACCGGGGGTTTCACACCCCGCCGTCCATTGGTTCTCGAACCGATGGCGAACCAACGGACGGGCCCCGTGAGGTATTTCAGCCACAATGAAAGGGCGAAGAGCATGAAGGTGGTCAATCTCGCGGAGAAGCTGTCGCGGTTCACGACCCATTGGGATCCGAAGGTGGTGGCCACCTATAACGGCAACGACATCATGGTGGTGAAGTTCGAAGGTGAGTTCCCGTTCCATGACCATTCCGACACCGACGATTTCTTCCTGGTGATCGAGGGCGAGGTGATGCTCGATGTCGGGGACGAGACGCATGTTCTTCGGCCGGGCGAGCTGTTCGTCGTGCCGAAGGGGGTGCGGCACAGGCCGCGCTCGGCGCGCGAGGCGAAAGTTCTCCTGATCGAGCCGGCGGGGACGCCCAATACCGGCGATCCCGCGACGGCGTCACGCAAGGACCGGATATGATGCGACCCGGCGCGCGGAACCTCATTACCGACGTGCCCGGCCTCCGTGTCGGCAATGCCGAGGATCACCGTATCCGCACCGGCTCGACCGTCCTTGTCGGCGACCGGCCCTTCACAGCAGCCGTCCATGTCATGGGCGGAGCACCGGGCACGCGCGAGACGGATCTGCTCGCCCCCGACAAGCTCGTGCAAGAGGTCGACGCGCTGGTCCTGTCCGGCGGTTCGGCCTTCGGGCTTGACGCGGCGTCTGGGGTGGCGGACGGGCTCCGCGCCATGGGGCGCGGATTTCCCGTCGGCGATCAGCGAGTGCCGATCGTGCCGGGGGCGATCCTCTTCGACCTTCTGAACGGCGGCGCCAAGGGGTGGAGCGAAAATCCCTACAAGCGGCTCGGCCGGGAGGCGCTCGACGCGGCAGGGGCGGATTTTGCGCTCGGCACCTCGGGCGCGGGCACGGGCGCGCTTGTGCACGACCTGAAGGGTGGGCTCGGATCGGCCTCAGCGGTTCTGGAGAGCGGCATCACGGTCGGGGCGCTCGTGGCGGTCAACGCCATCGGTTCGGTCACGGTCGGCAAGGGCCCGGAATTCTGGGCCGCCCCGTGGGAGATCGGCAGCGAGTTCGGCGGGCTCGGCCTGCCGCCGGACTTCACGGCAGAGGAAGAGCCGCCCCTGATGAAACGCGCAGGCGAGGCCACCACGATCGCCATCGTCGCGACCGATGCCTCGCTGAGCCAGGCCCAGGCCCAACGCATGGCGACGGCCGCCCATGACGGCATGGCCCGCGCCATCGTGCCCTCTCACACGCTGGTCGATGGCGATCTGGTCTTTGCCGCCGCGACCGGAGCAAGGCGGCTCACCGATCCCTTGACCGACGCATTCCTGATCGGCCACGCCGCAGCAGCCTGCCTCGCCCGTGCCATCGCCCGGGCGGTCCATGCCGCCGAGGCGCGGCCGGGCGATTTGGCACCGACCTGGCGGAAGCGCTTTGGTCGTGGTTGAAGACCGGCTCTACACCGACGTCGCACTGGCCAGGTTCTATGACCTCGACAACGGGTGGACCGCCGATCGGGAGTCCTGCTTCGCGCTGGCGCGCGGCTGCCGAACAATTCTCGATCTCGGCTGCGGCACCGGCGACCTCGCGATCCGGATCGCCGGCCGCGATGGCGCGGAGGTGACCGGCGTCGATCCCGCCGGCGCGATGCTGAATATCGCCCAGGCAAAGCCGGGGGCCGAAAGGGTAAGCTGGATCGAAGCGGATGCGCGGGACCTCGATCTCGGCCGCCGGTTCGACCTGATCGTTATGACGGGTCATGCCTTTCAGGTCTTCCTGACCGATGGGGATCGCGCCGCCTGTCTCGCCACAATCGCCCGCCATCTCGCCCCCGGCGGCCGCTTCGTCTTCGACAGCCGCAACCCCGAAAGACAAGAATGGCAGGACTGGCGCCCCGACCTCTCGCGGCGGGAGATGGACGACCCGGTCCTCGGCCGGGTCGAGGCTTGGAACGATATCGCCTGGGATGCCGCGAGCCGGATCGTGACCTACGAGACGGTCTACCGCGTCCGGGCCGATGGAACGGAGTTTCGCGCCTCCTCGCTTATCGCCTTTCCATCGCTTGAATCGCTTCGCCACCTGATCGCCGAGGCCGGGTTGCGGGTCGATACCTGGCTGGGCGACTGGGAGGGTACACCGCTTGGCCCAGACAGTCCGGATTTCATCCCGCTCGGTGGTCTTACCTGACCACTCAGCCGAGCAGCGTCGACATGAGCGGGCTGTCGGGAACTTCCAGGCCTTCGATAACGTCGAAATGATGCTTGCCCGCATCGACGGTGACCGGACAGGCCCAGGCATTGCCGAGACGCCGAGCCTGATCGAGGAAGACGGGCCGTTCGGCACCGCCGACCCAGACATGAACCGGAAGGCCGGCGCGACGGGGAAGGAGCGCGGGACTCTCGGCCTTGGCTTCTTCGGCGTCGAGGCGGAGGTCGGCGTTCATGCTTGTCTCGCGGAGCGGTCTCAGATCCGTGACGGGAGAAATTGGCACGATCCCGACCACACGCCCGGCAACCGCGTCGGGCAATGTGTCCGGGCAGGCCATGCGCGCCGAGAGGTGCCCGCCCGCCGAATGGCCCGTGACCACGATCGGACCCGCGATCTCGGCCGCAGCCACCGTGACCGCCACCGCGACCTGACGCGTCATCTCCGTGATCCGCGCGGCCGGCGCCAGCGTATAGGCCGGCATAGCGACCGCCCAGCCCCGCGCAACAGCGCCTGCGGCGAGATGCGAAAAGTCGTGCGGGCCAAATCGCAGCCAGTAGCCGCCGTGGACGAAGACCATCAGCCCCTGCGGATCACCGTCAGGCAGGAAGAGATCGAACCACTCGGCCTCCGCCGCACCGTAACGAAGTCCTTGCCGGCTGGCCGCTGCCGCGCGGAAGGCCGCCGCCTTCGTAGCCCAGCGCGGCGGATAGGCGTCGCCGTCGGGGATATACTTTGCATTTGCGAAGGCCTCGTCATATCTCATGCCTGACATCCTCACGTTCCGTGCGCGCGCTGGACAAAGCATCCGGCCTCGTGCATTTGATCAAATTGCAAAACACAGGGGGTTCCCATGCTCGATTCCGTCACCGATCTTCGCGCGCGTCTCAAAGACCCGTCGCTTCTGGTAACGCAGGCCTATGTTGCAGGGCAATGGATCGATGCCGACGACGGCGCTACCTTTCCCGTGACGAACCCGGCGCGCGGCGACGTGATCTGCACCGTGCCGGACCTCAGCCGCACCGAGGTGGCCCGCGCAATTGCCGCCGCCGATGCGACGCGCCACGAATGGGCCGCGCGCACCGGCAAGGAGCGCGCTGCGGTCCTGCGCAAGTGGTACGACCTCATGGTCGCGAATGCCGACGATCTCGGCGCGATCCTGACGGCCGAGATGGGCAAGCCCCTTGCCGAGGCGAAGGGCGAGGTGCTTTACGGCGCCTCCTTCGTCGAGTGGTTCGCCGAGGAGGCCAAGCGCGTCTATGGTGAGACGATCCCCGGCCATCAGCGCGACAAGCGCATCACCGTGATCAAGCAGCCGATCGGGGTCGCGGCCTCGATCACGCCGTGGAACTTCCCGAACGCGATGATCGCGCGGAAAGTGGCCCCGGCGCTGGCCGTCGGTTGCGGTTTCGTTGCGCGGCCCGCGGCGGAAACCCCGCTTTCGGCGCTGGCCATGGCGGTGCTTGCCGAACGCGCTGGAGTTCCGGCGGGCCTTCTTTCGGTCGTCACCTCGACGAAGTCCTCTGCCATCGGCAAGGAATTCTGCGAGAACCACGCGGTCCGGAAACTGACCTTCACCGGCTCGACCGAGGTCGGGCGCATCCTCCTTCGTCAGGCGGCCGACCAGGTGATGAAATGCTCGATGGAGCTTGGCGGCAACGCGCCCTTCATCGTCTTCGACGACGCCGACCTCGACAAGGCCGTTGAAGGCGCAATGATCTCCAAGTTCCGCAACAACGGCCAGACCTGCGTCTGCGCCAACCGGATCTACGTCCAGGCCGGCGTCTACGACGCTTTCGCCGAGAAGTTGGCGGCGGCGGTGAAGAAGCTCAATGTCGGCGACGGCCTCGATGACGGGGTGACCACCGGCCCCTTGATCAACGAAGCGGCCGTCGAGAAGGTCGAGGAGCACATCGCCGACGCGCTTGCCGGCGGCGGCCATGTCGTGACGGGAGGCAAGCGCCACGCGCTTGGCGGCACGTTCTTCGAACCGACGGTCGTGACCGGCATCACGCCCGAGATGAAGGTCTCGACCGAGGAGACCTTCGGCCCCCTCGCCCCCCTCTTCAAGTTCGAGACCGAAGAGGAAGTGATCGGGCTCGCCAACAACACGATCTTCGGGCTCGCATCGTATTTCTACGCCCGCGACATCGGCCGCATCACGCGGGTGCAGGAGGCGCTGGAATACGGCATGGTCGGCGTGAACACCGGCCTCATCTCGACCGAGGTCGCGCCGTTTGGCGGCGTCAAGCAATCCGGCCTTGGCCGCGAAGGCAGCCACCACGGGGTCGAGGACTACCTCGAGATGAAATACATTTGCCTGTCGGTCTGACCGACACCGGCATGAACTGGAAAAGGGGGCCGATGGGCCCCCTTTTTCTTGCCCCGCGGGCAAGGTGGGTTTCAACCCACCGGCGCGCCGCACATCGCCCGGTAAGGTGGGTTTAAACCCACCTTACGCCGCGCTGTTATCCGATAGCAGCCGCGCGATTTTGCCTAGCGATGTCACCCCGCCCTATCTCCGGCTCATCGATTTTCGCAACCGGGAGAACCCCCATGCTGCCCACCCTTCGCAAGACCGCAACCGCCGCCGTCGCGGCTTTGTCTCTGGCCGTTGCCGTGCCCGCACCGGCCCACGCCTGGGGCGAGAAAGAGCAGAACGCGCTCGCCGCGCTGGCCGTCGCCGGCGTCGTCGGCACGCTGATCTACAAGGACCAGCAACGGAAGCGGGCATCCGTGTCCCGTCAATATGTCGCGCCGCGCTATCAGGATCCCGCGCCCGTCTACCGCGCCCCCGCGCCGGTCTATCAGGCGCCGGTCTATCAGGAGCCCGCGCGCTACCAGCCGACGGAACCGTCCGGCATCTATACGAGCCCGGCCGCCCGCGCGTTCAACAGCTACACGCTTGAGGAACGCCGCCGCATCCAGTCGCGCCTTGCCGGCGCTGGCTACTACCACGGCGGTATCGACGGCGCCTTCGGCCCGATGACGTACCGCGCGATCATGGCCATCGCGGGCGACTCGACCGGCACCGACCAGGTTTCCACCATGCGCGGCGCGTTCGAGTTCTACGACACGCTTCTCGGCTGACGCCGGGCCGGGTTCCTGGCGGGCCTCTGTCGGGAACCCGCCACACCAGAGATAGCGCGGAACGACGCCCCGGGGCCGCGGTCCGTCACTCCGGCGCCAGGCTGTCTTCCGGGTCCGGCGTCAGGTCCCAGGTGAAGCCACTCGACTCCTCGATACGCCGCGCATCCCGGATCACACCGGCAACGGCACTGGCGGGCACGACCCGGTCGCGGGTCTCGAAACTCCATTCGAGATGAAGCCGGCCAGCGCCCGGCGCCTTGCCGGAATAGGAATAGGCGAACGCGCGGTTCTCGATCGTCACGGGTTCGGGCGGGTTGAAACTGATCGGCGCGCCGAAGACCTCGATGACGTGGCGATGCCGCTTGGGGCCTCCCGTGGTCAGCGGCGTCCGCCGTGGCGTGGACTG
>JBNKFC010000301.1:0-4004 GCA_050289105.1 Paracoccaceae bacterium
TGGCGCCCTTGTTGCCGATCCGGTCTGGCGGATGCCGTTCTGGGACCCTTACGAGACGTTGATCGAACCCGGCATCGCCGATCTCGACAATGCGCCGTCTGGGGGCATGGCCGGCTCGATCACCGCGGCCCTGTTCCTGCGCCGGTTCGTGACCGAGACGCAGCGCTACGTTCATTTCGACATCTATGGCTGGCAGCCCAAGGCAGAGCCGGCGCGGCCGAAGGGCGGTGTCGCGCAGGGCGCGCGGGCGCTGCTTGCGGCGATCCCCGGGATACTCGGGCTGTGAGCGACCGGCGCCTCACCCCCGCCAATGGCCGCGTCGCCCATGTCTCGCAGAAAGATCTGATCGCGGCGGAGCGCTATGTGGAGGGCGAATGGGCGCGGATCGTTGCGCCCCTGGCCGATCTCCTGGCCCGGCCCGGTGGTCCGCGCGACCGGCAGGTGCTGATGGGGGAACGGGTCCTGGTGCTGGAACGCCGGGACGGTTTCGCCTTCATCCGCGCCGAAAAGGATGGCTATTGCGGTTATCTTCCCGAGGCGGCTCTGGGCGCTGACCGTACCGCCACCCATTGGGTCGCTGCGCCCGCGACGCATCTCTACCGGTCGCCGGACCTCAAGACGCACGAAGTGGCGCATCTCAGCCTCGGCGCGCGACTGACGATCGCGGTGGAGCATCCTCGGTTCCTGGAGACGGTCGATGGCCTTTTCGTTCCGCGCCCGCATCTGCGTCGGCTCGGTGACTGGGCCACGGACCCGGCGTCGGTCGCCGAAAGCTTTCATGGCACACCCTATCTCTGGGGCGGAAATTCGCGCGCCGGCATCGACTGTTCGGGGCTTGTCCAGGCGGCCCTCACGGCGTGCGGCATGGCGTGTCCGGGCGATAGCGACATGCAGGAGCGCGTACTCGGAACGCCGCTGCCCGGTGCGGAGGAGATTCGTCGCGGCGATCTTTTCTTCTGGAAGGGGCACGTGGCGATGGCGGTCGGGCCCGACCGGCTGATCCATGCGAACGGATTCCACATGGCGGTGGGATACGAGGGGATCGCCGAATGTATCGCCCGGATCGAAGGACAGGGAGAAGGGCCGGTGACGTCGCGCCGCAGGATCTGACCGGTTACCGGATCAGAATTGCTTGCCAGCGCGCCGGTCAGTCCACCGAACGGATGAGCTTGCGTTCGAGGACGCGCAGGACCGACGGCAGGTCGTGCCCGCGCTTCAGGATCTGACCGTCCATGCCTATTACGGCGTACATCCCCTGCCGGTTCCTCAGTCGGGGATGTTTCTCGATCCGGTAGATCGGGTGTTCGGCGGCTCGGCGGAAGACCGAGAAGACCGCCATCTCGCGCAGGAACGACATCGCGTAGTCGCGCCATTCTCCTGCTGCCACCATGCGCCCGTAAAGGCCGAGAATCACGCCAAGCTCAAGCCGGTCGAAGGCAACCTGCTCGGGCGGGAGCGATGCGGGCTGGAACGGGGTCGGCGTCTGGACCGTCATGGGCAAATGTTACCGCCCTTTTCCGGCAAATCAAGCCTGCCCGTTTTCGGCCGCAAAATGACCTCGCCTGCGGCGTGGTGCTTCCCCATCGCCGCCGCGATCTTGCACGACACCTTGCGCATAGCGACAACGCTAGGTTCCGGCGGCGCGGTCAACAGCCCCCACCCAGCCCGCGCCGCCGGAACTGTGTCGCTAAACCTGCCCCGCTTCGGCGGGGTTTTCTTTTGGCGGGGCCCCGAGATCGTGTGGGTCCGCTCAGGGCTCCAAACTCAACAGCGCGAATTTGAGACCGAGCCTGTCTTTTCCCTCGACAGAACGCGAGGGTGGCCGGAGCATCCTGGTAGCGGATATTCGATTTCACGCTGGCGGGGATCGTGGCGCGCTGGTGCGGATCATTGACGGCGCTCAGCGAAATACCCCCTGACAGAACCAGCCGCCCGAAACTGCCCCGCCATGGGCGTAGTAAAGCCAAAGCCGTTCGCCCGTTGCCGTTTCCACCCGCCAGTAATCGCGGGTGCCCGAGCGCCATTCGGGTTCGTCCAGCCACCATTCCGGTGCGATCCGTTCCGGTCCGGTGGCCGATGCGGTGACAAGATCGCGCCGGCGCCAGCGAAATCGGGCGGGCACCATAGGGTCCTCCGGTGCCCGGACCGGCTCGGGGCGGAAGATCACCAGGGGGCGCGGCGTCCGCGGCAGCGGCCAGTCGGTCGCAGGCTCCGACCAGGCGGCAGGCATGACGCGGGCGGTCTTTTCGGGAATATGGCTGTCGCCGGGATGCAGCCGGGTGATCGCCTCAAGCCCGATCCGCGACCCGAGCTTCGACATCAGGATGTCGAGCGTGGCAGTTCCTCCGCCCCGCTCCGCCGCCGCTGCGGCCCTATCAAGCGGCCCGCGATGCTGGCGGGCATGGACCGGTTCGGTCACATGCGCCTCGATCCGGATCATGTCGATGCCGAAACCGGGATCGATCTCGGTCATCTTCAGCAGGAGAAGTGGCCGGAGCTGGTCGCTCTCGCTCGAAGCGCGGGCAAGGCCCAGTTCGATCTCCTGCATCGACTGGTCGGCGCGGAACAGTTGGAGCCGCACCCTGCGCGCCCCTCGGCCCTTGGACTGAAGCCGTTCGCACAGGACGGGCAGCAGACGGTCGATCCCGGCCATGATGTCCTCGGCCAGGCCGATCGGGTCGGGCAGGGTCAGCCGCACCGCGAAATGCAAGGGCGGCCGGGCAGGCGAGACGGGCTCGGCCTCCAGCCCCAATGCCTGGTCGAGGCGCCGGACCAGACCGATGCCGAAGCGCCGGGACAGGGCGGCGCGTGGCATGCCCAGGATGTCGCCGACATGCCTGAGCCCCAGCCGGGCGAGACCGGTCAGCGTATCCTCGTCAAGCCGGAGGGCGGCGAGCGGCAGTGGTGCGAGGGTCTGGCGCAATTGCCCCGGTGGAGAGATGCGGGCGCCCGGCGCTGGCGAGGCCAAGGGCAGCGGAGCAGCCCCGCCTCGGGTCCAGTGACGTTTCGCCGCCCGCGACCGTGTCGCCCGCGCCTCCTGATCCACCGCGTCGCCATTGCGCAGCATCACCGGCCCGCGCCCGGCATGGCGGGCAAGCGCCCAGGCCGCGCCGACCGTATCGGCGATGCCCGCCTCCACCGTCAGGCCAAGATCGGCGCAGTCCTCCGCCACCGCCCGCAAGACGCCTTCCTCGCCGCCGAAGAGATGCGCCGCACCGGTCAGATCGATCACCAGCCCGTCGGGCAGTTCCTCTCCCACCCAGGGGCTGAACTTGCCGGCCCAGCGGCGAAGAGTGGTCAGAAACCGCGCCTCGGCACGGGGGGCGCGGGTCGCGGTCACCAAGGTCGGGCACATGGCAAGCGCGTCCCGCAACGGCTGACCGACATAGAGCCCGTCGGCCTCCGCGCTGTCGTCGAGTGCGGTCAGAACCTGCCGGTTGGTGTCCTCGCCCACCACGGCGAAGGCGGCAGGGCGGAGCCCACGCATCTCGCGCAAGAGGCGCTCTGCCCCGAGGCGGGGAAACCAGAGCGACAGGATCCGGCGATGGGGCATGGGGCAGCAACTTTGTTCACTTTATGTTCCATTATCTTCATGCGCCGGCTGGAGTCGAGTCCTCCGCCGCAGCTCCAATCGTGATCGGTAGCGATGCCAGGAAGCGGCTCGTGGTCGCGAAGGCGCCGAGCAAGAGAAATGTCACCACAGGAAACCGATCCGATAGCGCTCAGACCTTCTTGCCTTGCAGCGACGATTCGCCCAAGGTCGGCCCAAAGAACATTCGAAAGCTGGGAGGACAGGATGCGGACGCGAGCGGCGGTAGCGGTGGAGGCAGGCAAGCCACTTGAGGTGATGGATGTGAACCTTGCCGGTCCGAAGGCGGGCGAGGTGATGGTGGAGATCAAGGCCACCGGGATCTGCCATACCGACGAGTTCACGCTGTCTGGCGCGGATCCGGAAGGGTTGTTCCCGGCGATCCTCGGGCATGAGGGCGCGGGGGTTGTGGTCG
>JBNKFC010000302.1:0-2351 GCA_050289105.1 Paracoccaceae bacterium
GTCGGAACATCGCCTTGGCGAGGCGCTTCTTTTGACCATCGACCGCATCACCGACGGCGCGCGCGGCGATCTGCGCGACATCACCGACGGGCTGCGGCTTCTGCGCGCGGTCGGCCTCGAATCCACCGCCCGGCGTGCGGCACTTGAACTCGTGCTTCTCGAGCGGCGGGGCTGAGGCAATGGCCGAGGCGTCTGCCAAGACGGAGCGCTGGATCTCGGCCTTCCTCGAAGCGCAGGCGGCCGAACTCGACGCCGCCCGCAACACTCTGCTTGCCTATGGTCGCGACCTGAAGGATTTCGGCCACTGGCTCTTGCGCCGATCCAATGAATTCTCGACCGCCACCCGCAGCGACGTCGAGGGCTATCTCGTGGCCTGCGAGGCCGAGGGCCTGTCGCGCGCTACCCGTGCCCGCAGGCTTTCGGCGATCCGACAGCTCTACCGGTTCGCCTACGAGGAAGGTTGGCGCGCGGACAATCCGGCGATCCAGATCTCCGGACCGGGGCGCGCGAAACGCCTGCCGAAAGTGTTGAGCGTCGAAGAGGTGGACCAACTCCTCTCCGCCAGCCGGGACAGCGGTCGCAATCCGTTCGAGCGCCTGCGCAACATCTGCCTCATGGAGCTTCTCTATGCCACCGGCATGCGCGTGAGCGAGCTCGTGAGCCTGCCGGTCAGCGCCGCGCGTGGCGATCCCCGCATGCTCCTCGTCAAGGGCAAGGGCGGCAAGGAGCGGATGGTGCCCTTGTCCACTCCGGCCCGCGCGGCCCTGTCCGACTGGCTCGCCGCGCGCGACGCTGCCGAGGAAGTGGCGAGGGCCGAAGCCCCCCGCACGCCGCTGGCCCGCCACCTGTTCCCGGCGCGCGGCAGCGCAGGGCACATGACCCGGCAAGCGTTCCACGGGTTTCTGAAGGACCTCGCGGTCGCCGCCGGCATTACACCGGCCCGCGTCACGCCGCACGTCTTGCGCCACGCCTTCGCGACCCATCTCTTGGCCGGCGGCGCCGACCTCAGGGTGATCCAGACCCTCCTCGGCCATGCAGATGTATCCACGACCGAGATCTACACGCACGTTCTGGACGAACGACTGCGCGACCTCGTTCTCGACCACCATCCGCTCGCGCGCGAAAACGGCTGACGGGCATTGCACACGCGCTTGAAGGTGGACCGCGGCTCGCCCATAAACGGCTGAGATCGAAAGGACGTTTGCGATGACCACCAGCGGAATACTGGACGGCGCTTTCTGGCTGACTGCGGGCGCGATCTTCGCGCTTTTGCTGCTCTCGGCTTTCTTTTCGGGTTCTGAAACGGCCCTGACAGCATCCTCTCGTGGAAAGCTTCGGGCGCAGGCAGACAAGGGCAACCGCGGCGCCGAGGTGGCGCTCAAGGTGACCGAGGACGGCGAAAAGCTGATCGGGGCCATCCTCCTGGGCAACAACGTCGCCAACATCCTGTCGGCGGCCCTTGCCACGGCGCTCTTCTCGCGACTCTTCGGCGCGAACGGCGTTGCCGTCGCCACCCTCGTGATGACCGCGCTCGTCCTCGTCTTCGCCGAGGTTCTGCCGAAGACCTATGCGATCACCGCGCCGGAAACGGCGGCCGCGCGCGTGGCCCGGCCGATCCGCGTCCTGATCGTGACCCTGACGCCGATCGTCACGCTGGTGCGATGGATCGTGCGCGGGCTTCTGATGATCTTCGGCGTACGCACCGACCCCGACAGCCACATCCTGTCCTTCCGGGACGAGATCGTCGGCGCGCTGGCGCTCGGCCACTCCGAAGGCGCCATGCTGAAGGAGGATCGCGACCGGCTGCTCGGCGCGCTCGACCTGAGCGACCGGACCGTCGAGGAGATCATGCGCCACCGGAGCCAGATCGAGATGATCGACGCCGATGCCGGCCCCGACCGCATCCTCTCGGCGGTGCTCGCCTCGCCGCATACCCGTCTGCCGGTCTTTCGCGGAGAGCGCGAGAACATCATCGGCGTGATCCATGCCAAGGACCTCCTGCGCGCCGTCGAAAAGACCGTGCGGGGCGAGGACGGCAACCTCGCCTCGATCCGCGAACTCGACATCCTCAGCGTGGCGAAGACCCCCTACTTCGTGCCCGAGACGACGCCACTCGACGAGCAGATGCGCGAGTTCCTGAAGCGCCGCACGCATTTCGCGCTGGTCGTCGACGAATACGGCGACCTTAGGGGGCTCATCACCCTCGAGGACATCATCGAGGAAATCGTCGGCGAGATCACCGACGAGTTCGATATCGATGCCGAACATCCGCTGAAACGTACCGAGGCCGGAGACTGCATCGTCGACGGCGCGATGACGATCCGCGACCTCAACCGCGCCACCGACTGGGC
>JBNKFC010000303.1:0-9486 GCA_050289105.1 Paracoccaceae bacterium
CGCCAAGCCCCCAGCCCTTCTCCGATTTCCGCACCACCCCGCCCAAAGCCTGCGCGATGATCTGGTGGCCGAAGCAGATGCCGACCATGGGTCGCTTGCTCTCGTGGCAGATCTGGATGAACTCCTCCAACGGCGGGATCCAGTCATGCCCCTCGTAGACGCCGAAGCGCGAGCCGGTGATCACCCAGAGGTCGCATTCCGCCGGGCTGTCCGGGAATTCGCCGTCGAGCACCGCATAAGGCCGCACCTGCGCACCGAGGGGGGCGAGCCATTCGCCGACCATGCCCGGATAGTCACCGAACGAGGGCGCGAGGTCTTCCGGGGGACGCCCCGTCTCCAAGACACCCACAACCCCGAAACCGCCGTCCTGCATCGTCAACCCCTGTCCTTCAATCCGTACCAGGCATAGGCCGCCGGCAGCACGAGCCGCCTCAGCCCGCCGAACGGGAACCGCTTCGGCTCCGCCGCCATCAGTGCGGGCACTTTGCCCCTGCCCGTCGCCAGTTCCGCCAGCATCCGGCCCGACCATGTGCCGAGCGCGACGCCATTGCCGTGCCAGGCGAACCCCGCCCAGGCATTCTGCCAGTCGCCGATCGGCCCGATATAGGGCGTCAGCGCGCGGGTCAGGCAGACGAAGCCTGACCAGTAGTGCGGCGTCTCGACATGGCGCCATTCCGGGAACATCGCCTCGAAATCCGCCCGCGCGCGAGCCTTCATCCCCTCCTGCGCGGCGGGCCCGGCACTGGTGCCGCCGCGCACGCCAAAAAGGAACCGCTTGTTCGGCATCAGCCGGAAATAGTGCAGGAGATTGCGGGTGTCATAGGCCATCCCGTGCGAGGACCAGCCCTGTGCCGCGATCTCCGTATCGGTCAGTTCCCGCGTCACGAGGATCGCCGACTGCGCGGGCAGGTAGCGCGCGCGCATCCAGTCCGGCACGTCGTCGCTCGAATAACCGTTCGTCCCGACGATCAGCTTCTTCGCCCGAAGCCGCCCGGCGGGCGCGTGCAGGACATACTCCCCGCCCTCGCGCGTGATCGCGCTGATGGGAGAGCCTTCGTAGATCCGCGCGCCCTCCGCCTTCGCCGCGGCGGCAAGGCCGAGGACATATTTCAAGGGGTTCAATGCGAAGCCGAGCGCCATGCGCAAGCCACCGTGGAACTGCGGCCCTGCCATTCCTTCCGCGACAAGATCGGAGCGGCCGAGCACCTCGATCTTCACGCCGTAGTCGCGTTCAAGCTGCGGCGCCTCTTCGCGCAAGGCCGCGAAGTCGCGCGGGCGGTGGGCGACCACTGTCTCGCCCTCGTGCGAATGGGTGTCGGCGTCGATCCCGTAGCGTTCGATGATCTCGGCGACGAGGGGCGAGGTCGCTTTCTGCGCCCTGTGCCACTCGTCCATAGCCTCGGGCCCGAAGCGGCGAAGAAGCGCCACGTCGGAGGCCTTGGTGCCACCGATGGTCGCGAAGCCCCCGTTGCGTCCCGAGGCGCCCCAGCCGATGCCGTTGGCCTCAACCACGGCCACGTCGGCACCGGCGTCGCGCGCGAGGTGCAGCGCCGCCGACAGACCGGTAAAGCCCGCGCCGAGGATCGCGACCTCGGCCCGGACCTCGCCCGCAATCGCCGGGCCGCGCGCGGGACGCGCGATCGTCGTGTCCCAGTAGCACCCGGCCACCGGCCCGTCGCCATAGGCGTGATCTTCGTAAATGCGCTTCATCGTCTTGCCCGGGCGCGCGGAGGTCAGGTCCGCGCCGCCGCCTGCTCCTCTGCCCGTTGCCGCGCGATCGATCTTTTCGACACGAGCGAGGCGGTGATCACCCCCACCGTCACGATGCCGATCATGATCGTGGACAGCGCATTGATTTCGGGACTGACGCCCAGTCGCACCGACGAAAAGATCTTCATCGGCAGCGTCGTCGAGGACGGACCTGCCGCGAAGGAGGCGATCACCAGGTCATCGAGCGACAGGGTGAAGGCCAGCAGCCAGCCCGAAATCACCGCCGGCGCGATGATCGGCAGCGTGACCGAGCGGAAGGCGTCAAAGGGTGTGCAGCCGAGATCAAGCGCTGCCTCCTCCAGTGACTTGTCGAAGGTGACAAGTCGGGACGAGACCACGACCGAAACGTAGCACATCGTGAAGGTCGTATGGGCCAGAACGATCGTCCCCACGCCCCGATCCATGCCGATGGCGATGAAGAGCAGTAGCATCGCGAGGCCGGTGATGACCTCGGGCATGACGAGCGGCGCGTAGATCATGCCGGAGAAAAGCGTGCGCCCCATGAAGCGCCCTGCGCGAACCAGCACATAGGCAGCCATCGTCCCGAGGACGGTGGCAAGGGTCGAGGACAGCACCGCCACCTTCAGCGTCACCCAGGCGGCGTCGAGGAACGCCTTGTTGCCCAGAAGCTCCCCGTACCACTTGGTCGAAAACCCTGCCCAGACCGTCACCAGCTTGGACGCGTTGAACGAGAAGATGATCAGGATGATCATCGGGAGGTAGAGGAACGCGAAGCCCAGCGTCAGCGAGGTCGCGTTGAACCAGGAAAACCGGCGGTTCATTGGTTCGCCTCCCGCTGCTTCTGTTCGTTGCGCTGGAAGAGGATGATGGGGACGATCAGGATCAGGAGCAGCACGACCGCCACGGCCGAGGCCACCGGCCAGTCCCGATTGGCGAAGAACTCGTCATAGAGTGTCTTGCCGATCATCAGCGTCTCGTTCCCGCCGAGGATCGACGGAATGACGAATTCGCCGAGCGCGGGGATGAAGACGAGGAAACAGCCCGCGATCACGCCCGGCCGCGACAGGGGGAAGGTGACAAGCCAGAAGGCCGATGCCTTGGAGCAGCCGAGATCCTCCGCCGCCTCGATCAGCGATCCATCGAGCTTTTCCAGCGCCGAGTAGATCGGCAGGATCATGAACGGGAGATAGGCGTAAACGATGCCGATATAGACCGCGATGTTGGTGTTGAGGATCGTCAGGGGCGCGTCGATGACGCCAAGCCACAGCAGGAGCTGGTTGAGAAAGCCCTCACCCGACAGGATGCCGATCCAGGAATAGATGCGGATCAGGAACGAGGTCCAGAACGGCAGGATGACGAGCATCATCAGCGTCGGCCGCCATTCGTCCGAGGCCTGCGCCATGCCGTAGGCGATGGGATAGCCCACGAGAAGCGTGATGAGCGTCGAGATCCCGGCGATCTTCAGGCTCGACAGATAGGCCTTCCAGTAGAGGGCATCCGAGGCGAGGAAGGTGAAATTCTCGAAATCGAGTTCGCGGAAGAAGGTCTTGATCCCCTCCCACCCGGCCGACAGGTCGAGCGTCGGCGTATAGGGCGGGATCGAGATCGCGTAGTCCGACAGCGCGATCTTCAGGACGATGACGAAGGGAACAAGGAAGAAGACCAGCAGCCAGAGATACGGCGTGGCGATCAGGAAGAGGCGACGCAGATTCATCTCGTCCCCCTACTTCAAAAGGACGACACCGGCCGTGTCCGTGAAGGACAGGAAGACCTTGTCGTCCCAGGTGATGTCGCGACGCGCAAGCCGGCGTTCGTTGGCGACCTGCGCCTTGATCATCCGCCCGCCGGCCACCTCGACCTTGTAGGTGGAGATGTTGCCGAGATAGGCGATGTCGCTGACCTTGCCTTCGATTACATTCGCCCGCCCTTCGGGTCGTTCAGCGGAAATAGCGACCTTCTCGGGCCGGATCGCGAAAAAGACTTTGGTCCCTTGATCTATCTTGTCCGATGAGGTGGCAATGATGTCGGGCTGTCCCTCGGCCCAGACGATGGCATATTTGTCGTCGCCCTTCCGAGTCGCCCGCCCCTCGATGATGTTCACGTCACCGATGAAGTCCGCGACGTAAACCGAATTGGGGTGCTCATAAATCCGGTCGGGCGTGTCGACCTGTATCATCTGGCCGTGATCCATGACCGCGACGCGGCTCGCCACCGTCATCGCCTCTTCCTGATCGTGGGTCACGATCACGAAGGTGGTGCCGGTCTTTTCCTGGATATCCATCAGCTCGAACTGGGTATCCTGGCGCAGCTTCTTGTCGAGCGCGCCCAGGGGCTCGTCCAAAAGCAGCAGCTTCGGCGCCTTGGCGAGCGAGCGGGCGAGTGCGACCCGCTGGCGCTGGCCGCCGGAGATCTGGTGCGGTTTGCGCTTGGCGAACTTCTCCAGCCGCGTCAGCCGCAGCATCTCCTCGACCCGCGCCGGAATCTGGTCCTTCGGCATGTCGGAGCGCTTAAGCCCGAAGGCGATGTTGTCCCAGACCGTGAGATGGGGGAACAGCGCGTAGGACTGGAACATCATGTTCGTCGCGCGCTTGTTCGGCGGGATCGGCGCGATGTCGACCCCGTCGAGAAGGATCGTGCCCGAGGTCGGCGCCTCGAAACCGGCCAGCATCCGCATCAGCGTGGTCTTGCCGCAGCCCGAAGGCCCGAGAAGCGCGAAGAATTCGCGGCGGAAGATGTCGAGCGTCAGGTCGTCGATAGCGACGAACTCGCCGAATTTCTTCGTCACGTTCTGGAAACGGATCAGCGGCTTTTCGTTCGGATCGTTCCACGGCGCAAAGACCGGGCGGTTCGCGGGCTGGGCCATGATGTCCTCATGTCATGTGAAACGCCCCGCGCCGGAGCGGCGCGGGGCGGAAAGGATCACATCGGGTCAGGTGCCCGACTTGATCTTGGTCCAGAGCCGGGTCACATCGCGGTTGACCTTCGGGTCCCACGGCGACGTGGTGTAGAGGTTCGCCGTCGTCTCCTCGTCCGGATAGATCGCCGTATCGCCGATCACGTCCTCGTTGAGGAACTCCTGGCTCGCCTTGTTGCCGTTCGCGTAGTAGACGTAGTTCGACGCCGCCGCGGCATTGTGGGCATCCATCATGAAGTTGATGAACTTGTGTGCCGCGTCCGCGTTCGGTGCATCCGCCGGGATCGCCATCTGGTCGAACCACATCAACGCGCCTTCCTTCGGGATGTGATACTCGATCTCCGCCCCGTTGTTGGCTTCCGCGGCACGGTCGCGCGCCTGAAGAACGTCACCCGACCAGCCGAACGCCACGCAGATATCGCCGTTGGCGAGAGAGTTGATGTATTCCGACGAATGGAACTTCAGCACATAGGGCGCGATCGCGGTCAGCACCGGCTCGACCTTGGAGATCGTCTCGATGTCCTGCGCGTCCGGGTCCTCTCCGAGATACTTGAGCGCGGCCGGAATGATCTCCGTCGGCGCGTCGAGCATGTGCACGCCGCACTTGCTCAGCTTTTCCATGTTCGCCGGGTCGAAGATCAGCGCCAGCGAATTGACCGGCGCGTCGTCGCCGAGCACTTCCTTGACCTTGGCGACGTTGATGCCGATGCCGGTCGTGCCCCACATGTAGTTGACCGAGTATTCGTTGCCCGGATCGTATTTCGACGTCCGCTCGGCGATCACGTCCCACATGTTGACGAGGTTCGGCAGCTTCGACTTGTCGAGCTTCTGGAACGCGCCGGCCTGGATCTGCCTTTGCAGGAAGCCGCCGGTCGGGACCACGACGTCATAGCCGGACGATCCGGCAAGCATCTTGGTCTCGAGAATCTCGTTCGAATCGAAGACGTCGTAGATCAGCTTGATGCCGGTCTCGGACTCGAACTTGGTGAGCAGTTCCTCGTCGATATAGTCCGACCAATTGTAGACGTGGACCTCTTCGGCCCCCGCAACGCCGGCCGCCAGAAGCGCCGCCGCGAGTGTCATCCCCGTTAGTTTCATAGTACCTCCTCAGGTCTTTTCGAGTGGTCGACCGGCACTTCCCGGCCCTCCGATTGCATGTTCGGCTTCTTGTTCCGTCATTTTGATCAAATTTTGCGACTCAAATCAACATGGCATTTCCGCGCAGTGCAATCTATTATGAAGGATACGGATTTTCGCGCTGCCCCTGTCAAGGAACGGGAATGAAAAACCTTCGTGAAACAGACGACTCGCCCAGAAAAGTGCCGTCGCACGAAATCACCTATTGCCGTTTGCGCGACATGATTCTCTTTGGCCAGCTGGCACCCGGTCAGCCGGTGACCATCCAGGGTCTGACCGCGACTCTTGAAGCCGGAATGACACCGGTTCGCGAGGCGATCCGCAAGCTCACCGCGGAAGGCGCGCTGGTGTTGCAGGGCAACCGCAGGGTCTCGGTCCCGCAACTGACGGGGTCGCAACTGGATGAGTTGGCTTTCGCCCGCCTGACCATCGAGCCGAAGCTTGCCCACATGGCCGCCAAGCGGCTGCAGCCAAAGGATATATCCGAGCTCGCGCGGATCGACGCGGATATCGACCAGGCGATCGCAACGGGGGATGTCCAGCGCTATCTCCTGAACAACTACCGCTTCCATTTCACGCTCTACGACCGCGCCGAGGCGCCGATCCTGCTGTCGATCGCGCATATGCTGTGGCTCCGTTTCGGCCCGTCGCTGCGCGTCGTCTGCGGGCGCTACGGCACATCGAACCTGCCCGACCGGCACGGCGACGCGCTCGCGGCGATGCGGGCCGGCGATGCAGAGGGCCTGTCCCGCGCCCTCGAAGACGACATCGCACAGGGAATCGATCAGGTCCGCCTGTCGCTCACGGCCTCTGCAATTTGATCAAATTCGATTGACAGAGCCGATTTTGATCATATCCTGACCGCAGACTCATGCCGCGCGGCGGCGCGCCGTCCGTCCAGCAATGCGCGGCGGGCGTGTCGTGACCGGCCGCATCGGGCATCGACACGTTCCGCCACACGCCAACCGGCCCATCAGATGACAGGTTCCGCCATGACCCAGATTACCAATCACATGCCCACCAAGGAACTTCAGGCGCTGGATGCCGCGCATCACATGCACCCGTTCACCGCGGACGCGGAGCTGGCAAAGAAGGGCGCGCGGATCATCACCCGCGGCAAGGGCGTCTACCTGACCGACAGCGAGGGCCAGCAGATCCTCGACGGCATGGCCGGGCTCTGGTGCGTGAATGTCGGCTACGGCCGCAAGGACATCGCCGAGACCGCCGCGCGTCAGATGGAGGAGCTGTGCTATTACAACACCTTCTTCCAGACCTCGCACGTGCCGGCCATCGCGCTCGCGGCCGAGATCGCGAAACTCGCGCCGGGCGATCTCAACCACGTCTTCTACGCCGGGTCGGGGTCCGAGGCGAACGACACCAACATCCGACTCGTCCGCCGTTATTGGGAAGTGAAGGGCAAGCCCGAGAAGAACATCATCATCAGCCGCAAGAACGCCTATCACGGCTCGACCATGGGCGGCGGTTCGCTCGGCGGCATGTCCGGCATCCACGCTCAGGGCGGGCTGCCGATCCCGAACATCGTCCATATCGGCCAGCCATACTGGTACGGCGAGGGCAAGGACATGAGCCCCGAAGATTTTGGCCTCATGCGTGCCCGCGAGCTTGAGGCGAAGATCGAGGAGCTTGGCGTCGACCGCGTCGCCGCCTTCATCGGCGAACCGATCCAGGGCGCCGGCGGCGTCATCGTCCCGCCCGCGACCTACTGGCCCGAGATTCAGCGCATCTGCGACAAGTACGGCATCCTTCTGATCGCCGACGAGGTCATCACCGGTTTCGGTCGCACCGGCAACTGGTTCGGGTCGCAGACCCTCGGGATCAAGCCGCATATCATGACCATCGCCAAGGGCCTGTCGTCGGGCTACGCGCCGATCGGCGGCTCCATCGTCTGCGACGAGATCGCCACGACGGTCGGCGGTGTGGGCGACTTCAACCACGGCTACACCTATTGCGGCCACCCCGTCGCCGCCGCCGTGGCGTTGAAGAACCTCGAGATCCTGCAGGACGAGCAGATCATCGACCATGTGAAGACGGTCGCCCATCCCTACCTGATGAAGCGCTGGAAGGCGCTCGAGGATCACCCGCTCGTCGGCGAGGCCTCGCTCGTCGGGCTCATGGGCTCCATCGCGCTGACGCCGAACAAGGAAACCCGCGCGGCCTTCGCGTCGGAGGCCGGCACCGTCGGCTACCGCTGCCGCGAACGCTGCTTCGCCAACAACCTGATCATGCGCCATGTCGGCGACCGGATGATCATCTCGCCGCCGCTTGTCATCACGCCGTCCGAAATCGACGTCCTGATCGAGCGCGCGACGAAGTCGCTCGACGAATGCTATGCGGGTCTGAAGTCCGACGGGCTCCTCAAGGCCGCCTGAGGCGCCGGACGTGGATATCCTGACTGCAAACGACCGGACCGGGGAATATCCCCGGTCCTGGTACGCCGACACGGCCGAGGCGCCAGGCCCCTACCCCGCGGCCGAAGGCGCTATGTCCTGCGACGTCTGCATCGTCGGCGCCGGGTTCACCGGTCTTTCCGCGGCGCTGCATCTGGCGGAGCGCGGCTATGACGTCGTGCTTCTCGACGCCCACCGCGTCGGCTGGGGTGCCTCGGGGCGCAATGGCGGTCAGGTCGGGACCGGCCAGCGTCTCGACCAGGAGGCGCTGGAAAAGATGGTGGGCGACACCCGCGCCCGCGCCCTTTGGGATCTTGCGCAGGAAGCGGTCGCGCTGACCAAGGCGCTCGCCGCCGAGCATGCGCCCGAAGCCGGCTTTGCCGCCGGCATCATCCACGCGTGCCACCGCGACCGCTTCGTGCCCCATGCCCGCGCCTATGCCGAGAAGATGGCGCGCGATTACGGCTACGACCAGATCCGCCCGCTGGACCGGGAGGAGATGCGCCACCTCGTGGGCTCGCCGGCCTATCACGGCGGCGATATCGACATGGGCGGCGGGCATCTGCATCCCTTGCGCTACGCCTTCGGCCTTGCCCGCGCCGGGGCGGCGAAGGGGGTGCGCATCCACGAACATTCGACGGTGAGGAAGATCGTCGAGGGCACGCCTGCGGTGGTGGAGACGGACCGTGCGAAGATCACCGCGCGGCATCTCATCCTCGTCTGCAACGGCTATCTCGGTCATCTTCAGGGCCGGGTGGCGGCGCGGGTGATGCCGATCAACAATTTCATCGTCGCGACCGAGCCGATGGCCCCGGAGGCCCGCGACGCGCTGATCCGTGGCAACCACGCCGTGGCGGATTCGAAGTTCGTCATCAACTACTTCCGGTTTTCAGAGGACAACCGCCTGCTCTTCGGAGGGGCAGAAAGCTACGGCTACCGGTTCCCCGCCGACATCGCCGCGCTGGTCAGAAAGCCGATGCTGGAGATCTATCCCCAGCTTGCCGGGACCAAGATCACCCATGCCTGGGGCGGCACGCTCGGCATCACGATGAACCGGATGCCGCATTTCGAACGGCTGGCCGGGAACATCCTCACGGCCTCAGGCTATTCCGGCCACGGTGTTGCACTGGCAACGCTCGGCGGCAAGCTCGCCGCCGAGGCCATTGCCGGCCAGGCGGAACGGTTCGATCTCATGGCGGACCTCCCCACCCGCCCCTTCCCCGGCGGCGCAGCCCTGCGCTGGCCGCTTCTGGTACTCGCGATGGTCTGGTTCTCGCTCCGCGACCGGATCTGAGG
>JBNKFC010000304.1:0-2411 GCA_050289105.1 Paracoccaceae bacterium
CGCGGCGACAGGGTTTCGCCCAGCACCAACGTTCCGAAGAAGACCGACCAGAGCGGGACCTGATAACTGGTCAGCGTCATGAAACTTGGCCCCGCCGATCGGATCACCTGCACGCGGATCAGCGTTGCGAGCGCCGTTGGCACCAGGCCGAGGATCACGATTGCCGCCATCGGCGTGGCCCCGGAGGCGTGGGGCAAGCCCTCGCTCGACAGCATTGCCGGGATCAGGGCCGCAGCCCCAACGAGAAGTGCAAACGCCGCGAGTAGCACCGGATCGATGGGCGGGCAGCGGCGGGTGGTGATGGACGCGACCGCATAGCAGAGCGCCGCACCAAGGCAGGCGAGGCGCGGCAGCGCCGCCGCGTCGCCCGCGAGCGCCTCCGGCGCCATCAGCACCAGCACCCCGAGAAACCCGAGCGAGAAGCCTGAAGCCTTGCGCCAGCTCAGCTGTTCTCCGGGCACGAAGATGTGGGCAAGCGGAAGCACGAAAAGCGGCCCGGCCGCCATCGAGAGTCCGGCGAAGGCCGAGGGCACGCTTTGCTGCCCCCAGGACAGAAGGAAGAACGGAAAGGCCGTCGAGAAGAGCCCGATGACGAGGATATGGGCGCCAAGCGGCGCTGACCAGCGGGGCAGGGGTCGCCGGAGCGCCAGAACCGCAATCCAGAGCGTCACGGCGCCAAGCGTGGTGCGCGCGGTCGCCACTGTCACCGGCCCATAGCCGCGCAAGGCCAGCGCGATGACCATGAAGGTCGCACCCCAGATGAGGCCGAGCGCCGTGATCGATAACCAGTCGCGCAGGGTCGGTTGCGGCATCGGGGTCCCTCTAGTGACAAGGGGCAGCATAGCGGCTGCCCCTTGTCAATGTTTTGGTCGCGGACGAAGCGTCAGTTGCGCGACTTGTCGACCATCTTGCCCTTGGAGATCCAGGGCATCATGGCGCGCAGCTTTTCACCCACCTGCTCGATCTGGTGCTCGTCGTTCAGACGACGCGTCGCCTTGAAGAACGGCTGGCCGACGGCGTTTTCCTGCATGAAGTCGCGGACGAACTTGCCGGTCTGGATGTCGCGCAGGACTTCCTTCATCCGGGCCTTGGTTTCGTCGTAGGGCAGGATGCGCGGGCCCGAGACATACTCGCCGTATTCGGCGGTGTTCGAGATCGAGTAGTTCATGTTGGCGATGCCGCCTTCGTAGATCAGGTCGACGATCAGCTTCACCTCGTGGAGGCACTCGAAATAGGCCATTTCCGGCTCGTAGCCGGCTTCGACGAGCGTCTCGAAGCCCATGCGGATGAGTTCGACGAGACCGCCGCAGAGAACCGCCTGCTCACCGAAGAGGTCGGTTTCGCATTCCTGGCGGAAGTTGGTCTCAATGACGCCCGAACGCCCGCCGCCGATGGCGGAGCAATAGGAAAGGCCGATTTCCAGCGCCTTGCCGGTCGCGTCGTTGTGCACCGCGACGAGGCACGGCACGCCGCCGCCCTTGACGTATTCGCCGCGCACCGTGTGGCCCGGACCCTTCGGCGCCATCATGATGACGTCGACGCCCGGCTTCGGCTCGATCAGGCCGAAATGGACGTTCAGGCCGTGGGCGAAGGCGATCGCCGCCCCTTCACGCAGGTTGTCATGGACGTATTTCTTGTAGGTCTCGGCCTGGAGTTCGTCCGGCATGGTGAACATGATCAGGTCGCACCACTTGGCGGCCTCGGCGATCCCCATGACCTTCAGGCCTTCCTTCTCGCACTTGGCGGCCGAGGGCGAGCCTTCGCGAAGCGCGATGACGACGTTCTTGGCACCGCTGTCGCGCAGGTTCAGCGCATGGGCGTGGCCTTGCGAGCCATAGCCGAGGATGGCGACCTTCTTGTCCTTGATCAGGTTGATATCGCAGTCGCGATCGTAATAGACGCGCATGGCGTGATCCTTTCGTTGCTTCTGGCGGCGAGCATAGGCAAGCCCGCACAAATTCCCGTGCAAAGTTTGACGAATTATCGCGTTTGTGCGATTAATCATTCTCATAATATGTAAATTATGAAAGATACATGCAGATTGACGATACCGACCGCCGCATCCTGCGCCAGCTTCTGGCGGAGCCGGGCCTTGCCACGACGGACCTTGCGGCCCGTGCCGGCGTGACCGCCGCGACCTGCTGGCGGCGGCTGGAGAAGCTGACCGAAGCCGGCGTGCTGAAAGGCCAGCAGGCGGTGATCGACTGGCGACGCCTCGGCTGGGCCGTGGAGGTCAGCTTGCGCTTCACGCTCGACAAGACCAATCCGCGCGCCTTCGACGAATTCCTCGACGCCGCACGCGACGTGCCCGAGGTGATCGAGATCCAGACCTTCCTCGGCCGCGTCGATGTGCGCCTCAACGTCATCGCCCGCGACATGGGGCATTACCAGGAGGTCTACCGCGACCGCAT
>JBNKFC010000305.1:0-2817 GCA_050289105.1 Paracoccaceae bacterium
GGGTTGGCGACGCGTCCGTTGGCCCCGTCCTCGCGCATCGCGTTGAGGATACGGGCGGCGAGCGCGGGCGAGACGTAGGATTGCCCGCGCGCCACGTCCTTGACGATGGACACAAGTTCGCGCGAGCCGACGCCTTTCAGCACGTAGCCGACTGCCCCGGCCTTCAGCGCCTGCATCACGTCGTCGTCGTCCTCGGAGACGGTCAGCATCGCCACCCTTGGCGGCGCCTGCAGCGCCATGATCCGCCTGAGCGCGCCGATGCCACCCCCGGCCGGCATGGAGAGATCGAGAAGCACGATGTCGGGCCGCAGCCTCTCGGCCAATTCGACCGCGGAATCGGCGTCCTGCCCCTGCCCCACGACCTGGATCGCGGCATCGTCTGACAGGCTTCGGGCGACCCCCTCGCGATAGAGCGGGTGATCGTCGGCGATAACCACACGGATTTCATCCATCACACTACCTCACGTCCAATTCCATGCAAATCTCAGTCCCGGTCCCATCGGATCGGTTACGAATGGCGAAGATGCCGCCAAGGCTTTCGACCCGGTCGCGCAGACCTTTGAGCCCCATGCCGGAAAAGTCGCCGCCACCTTCCGGCAAGCCCTCGGCGCCCGGAGTCATGCCAGGCCCACGGTCGCGCACCACAAGACGCAAGGTTCCGTTGGCAAGGCTCAACCGCACCTCCTGCCCCTCGCCGCCCGCATAGCGCCAGGCGTTGTTGAGCGCCTCCTGAACGAAGCGGTAAAGGCAGATCTTCACCGCCTGCGGCAGATCCCTATCCGCCGCGATGTCGCAGCGGACATCGACGGCCGCACCGGTTCGCGCCGCATGGGCCTCGGCCACGCCGCGCACTATTTCGGACGGGCTGCGTGCTTCGATGTCAGGCAGGGAAAGCCCCTTGGAGATGCTGCGCATCTCGCGGATCGCGTCCTTGACCGCACGCTCCACCGCGTCGAGTTCGGCGGCATCCTTGACCTGCCCGCGTAGCGCATCGAGCCGGAGCGCCGCGAAGCTCAGTAGCTGTGCCGGCCCATCATGCAGATCCGCGCCGATCCGCCTGAGCGCCTGGTCGTTCATCGCCGAGACCCGGGCGGCGGCGTGCTGCACGCGTTCCCGCAAGGCGGTGTTATGGGCGGAAAGCCCGACGAGTTCGCGGACCTGCCGGTCGATGGTCCGGCTGCCCCGCAGGACAATAAGGTAGAGGACCCCGCCGATCGAGACAAAGGTCAGGGCGACAGCGGCCCAGCTGTTGCGCTTGGCCTGCGCCAGATCCTGTTCGAGCTGCGTCGCGACCTCGTAGAACTCCGCGACCCCGATGACTGACCCTGACCAGACCTCGCGCACCGGTGAATAGATCTCCAGCAGCGGCAGGCCGAGCGCGTTCTCACCCTTGTTCTCTTCATCGCCCAGATCCTGAAAGCCGGCGCGGATTTCGCCGCGGAGCGCCGCGGCGAGGTTGCCCGTCACTTCGAATTTTTGCCCAACGATTGTCGGGTCGGTCGAATGCACCACAAGCCCACCGGGCTTCCAGAGCTTGAACGACACGACTCTCTCGCCGAGGGGCGTGTTGGTGAAGATCTCGTCAAGGGCGCGGCGTGCGCCGGGGGGCAGTTCATCGGCGTCGGCCAGGTCCTGGCTGAGGGGCGAGATGATGCTGTCCATGTATTGCGATGTGGCGAGTGCGGTATTGCGCACGACGCCATCCTCGATCCGCGCCGCGACCACACGGCCGATCAGGACCATCGACAGGATCATGATGATACCGCCCGCGATGGCAAACTGCGCCGCCAGCGACAGATCGTTCCAGGACCTTAAGGGTCGCGTCATCACTCGTCCGTTCGACTGCCTCGACGTCCAGTTCTAGGGACCAACGCCGCGGAACGATACGGCCTTTGGTCCGATGAGTTCTACCGCTCTCAACCGAGCGCGGCCACGTCCCCCGCGTCGATGATCAGCGCAAGTGTCCAGAATGCCGTCATCTCGGCTTCCCACGCATCGCGGTCGGCGCCCTCTCCGGGCACGAAACGCTCGACCCGGAAACCGAAGCGCTCGAACCCGCTTTGCCCAAGCGTGGTCAGAATGATCGGCGTCACGCCCCGCTCGAGCGCGGCCGCGGCCAGCCGCAAGGCGGTGCGCGCAGGGTCCGCAAGCGGCACGTCGACCCGGATCCCGAGATAGGACGCGCCAGTGTCGACCCTGTCCCAGATCAGCGGCGAAGGCGGTGTCGATCCGGCAAGCCAGCCGCCAAGCCCGGTCCCGCTCCGCGCCGGAGGAGGGGCGTCCGCGTCGAGATCGACTGGTCCGGCGGGCGTGATCCGGGCAAGAACGGCAAGCCAGTGGTCCGGGGTCATTGCGCCTCCTCCCCAAGGATCAATGC
Organism: Paracoccaceae bacterium; assembly: GCA_050289105.1. GTDB lineage: Bacteria > Pseudomonadota > Alphaproteobacteria > Rhodobacterales > Rhodobacteraceae > Albidovulum. The sequence goes on from JBNKFC010000305.1 coordinate 2,378, forward strand.
GGCCGCCGCGCGGTTGCCCAGCTCGGGAAACTCCGCTGCGGCGAGGGCGGCACGGATCTCTGCGGCCTTGCCGGCGTCGAGAAAGGCCCGGACCTCGCGTTCCAGAAGCAGCACTTCATGCGCCAGAACCGTTGCGGCCAACCCCCGGTCCGATGCGGCGCGGGCGCGCCTCTCCTGATCGTCCATGAACGTCGCCATCTGCGGCACGAAGATCGTCGGAACCCCGTGGTAGAGGTTTTCATGGAACGAGTTATAGCCTGTCGCCGACACGACGAGATCGGCAAGCAGGCAGAGCGCAAGCGCGTTCTGCGTCTGAACGACCCGGGTGTTTCGCCAGCCGGCAAGGCCCGCCGGAACCACGGCACCGGGCCAGACCACGATCAGGTGCAGGCAGTCGGGGCGTGCGTCAAGCAGGGTGGCCAGCGCCTGCATCTGCGCCG
>JBNKFC010000306.1:0-4283 GCA_050289105.1 Paracoccaceae bacterium
TTCTCGTCGAAGGTCCCGGCCTCCTGCGCGGCCATCCCGTCACGGACGGCTTTCAGCGCGGGTTCCACGATCTTCGCGGTATCGACGAACCACTGGTCGGTCAGCATCGGCTCGATGACCACCTTCGACCGGTCGCAATGCGGCTGCATCATCTTGTTCTGCTCGACGAGAGGAAGGCGTTCGAGGTGTTCGGCGCCGGTTTCCTTGTCGATGGACTTGTGGAGGACCGTGACGGCCAGCCCCTCGGCGTTGATCTGGTCGATAACGCGCTTCCTGGCCTCGTAGCGGTCGAGGCCGCGCAGGTCGTCGGGGACGAGGTTGATCGCGTCGGTCTCGGCCTCGGAGAGCGTGCGTTCACCCTTGGCCACCGACATGGCGATGGCGGCGGCCTCCTCGTAGGGGGCGCCATCGGCCCGCATGTGGGCCTTGGTGTCCATCAGCCGGTAGCAGGGGATGTCGTTGCGCTTCGCCACACCGTAGTCGTTGAAGTCATGCGCGCCGGTGATCTTCACTGCACCCGAGCCGAAGGTGGGGTCGGGATATTCGTCGGTGATGATCGGGATCAGGCGGCGGTGTTCCTTTGGCCCGACCGGGATTTCGCAGAGTTTGCCGACGATGGGGGCGTAACGCTCATCCGACGGATGAACCGCGACGGCGCCGTCGCCGAGCATGGTCTCGGGGCGGGTCGTGGCGATGGAGATGTAGTTCCGCGTCTCGCGGAGCGTGACGTTGCCGTCCTCGTCCTTCTCGACATATTCGTAGGTCTCGCCGCCCGCGAGGGGATACTTGAAGTGCCACATCTGGCCCGCAACCTCGATCTGCTCGACCTCGAGGTCGGAGATCGCGGTTTCGAAATGCGGGTCCCAGTTCACCAGCCGCTTGCCGCGATAGATGAGGCCCTTGTTGTACATGTCCACGAAGACCTTGATCACGGCGTCGTGGAAGTTGCCCTCTTCGCCCGCAGGGGCGCCGGGGGCGCCGGACATGGTGAAGGCCTCGCGGTCCCAGTCGCAGGAGGCGCCGAGGCGCTGCAGCTGGCCGATGATGTTGCCGCGCGACTTCTTCTTCTGCTCCCAGACGAGCGAGGTGAACTCCTCGCGGCTCATGTCGGTGCGGCGGCGGTTGGATTTCGAAAGCTCGCGTTCGACCACCATCTGGGTGGCGATGCCGGCATGGTCGGTGCCGGGCTGCCAGAGCGTGTCGAAGCCCCGCATCCGGTGCCAGCGGACGAGGATATCCTGCAGCGTGTTGTTGAAGGCGTGGCCCATGTGCAAGGAGCCGGTGACGTTCGGCGGCGGGATGACGATGGAAAAGCTCTCGGCCCCCGGCTTGGCATTTGCCCCGGCGGCGAAGGCCTTGGCGTCCAGCCAGGCATCGGAGATGCGGGCTTCGGCCTCGGCGGCGTTGAAGGTCTTTTCCATCGGCATGGTCTGCGTCCCGTCAATCGTTCGGGGGATCCATTAGCGAATGGGCAGGCGAAGGGGAAGGGGCAGCGGCCTTCCGCACCGGTTCGCGGAAGCGCGTGACAACGCGGTGCGGGCCGCGCAATCTGGGGTCGCAGGCTGGCTGGAGAAGGGGATCGGCATGGCGGAGGTGACGGCATTCGTGATGGACGGCAGTGGCGCGGCGGGACCCGTCGAGGCCACCGGTCATGCGCTTGCGTCGCTGGCGCCGGACAAGTCGGGCTTTGTCTGGGTCAATGTCAATTTCGGCAGCGCCGAAGGAATGGCCTGGCTTGAGGGGGCAGAGCTCGACCCGATCGTGCGCGAGGCGCTGACGGCCGAGGAGACGCGGCCGCGCTGCACGCTTCACGGCGAGATGGCGCTGATGAACCTGCGCGGGGTGAACCTCAATCCCGGTGCGGAGCCCGAGGACATGGTGTCGCTGAGGCTCTGCGTGATGCCGGGGCGGGTGGTGTCGTCGCACCGGCGCCCGCTCTCGGCGCTTTCCGACGTGGTGGAGGGGTTGCGCAATGGCCACGGGCCGACGACGCCCGGCGATCTGATCGCGCGGATCGCCTTGCGGCTGGCCGACCGGGCCGAGCCGGTCGTGGCGGCGCTGAACGAGCGGCTGGACGACCTGGAGGACGAGGTGGAGGCCGGGACGCGGGCGGCGTTGCGCAGCGAACTGGCCGATATCCGCCGCGTGTCCTCGGTGCTGCGCCGGTTCATGTTTCCCCAGCGCGACGCCTTGTCGACGCTGGAGATCGAGGAACTGGACTGGCTATCCCAGCGCGACCGCAGCCGGATCAGGGAGGCGACGGAGAGGGTGACGCGGCTGGCCGAGGAGCTGGAGGCGATCCGCGACCGGGCGCAGGTGGTGCGCGATCAGATCGTCGACATCCGCGCCGAGGCGATGAACCGACAGATGCTGCTCCTGTCGGTGGTGGCGGCGATCTTCCTGCCGCTGGGCCTTCTGACCGGGCTTTTGGGGGTCAATGTGGGCGGTATTCCGGGCGAGGGGGTGTCGTGGGCGTTCTGGGCGGTCTGCGGGTTGCTGCTGGCGATCTGCGGGTTCCAGATCTGGCTTTTCAAGAAGCTGAAGCTGCTCGGCTAGTGAGCGGGCGTCCGGGGCTACTCTTCCCACCGGCTTGGCTCGGGCGATCAGCCCGGGCCGCGCCCGACCCTCCCCCCGGGAGGGCGCATTGCGCCGGCTATCTCATGATAACCGTTGGAGGGCCGTGGCAACATAAACCGCTCAGCACGGCCGCCGCGAAGCGCCCACCCAGGGTCGGGCGCGTCCCTTTTCGCCTCGGAAAAGGTATCCGTTCCGTCCCGCGACGTCACCAATCCTGCGGTGTAATGCCGATGAGCGCGGTCAGCGTGTGGCGGCGGCCTTCGCGTCGGTCAGGGGCACCCTCTCCCCCGCCCGGATCACCGCCGGGTCATAGGGCTTGCGGGCGAAAACCTCGCGCACCATCGGAGCGAAGAAATCTATCGGCAGGCTGTCGTAAGCCGGATCGAACGACGCCTGGTCCCAACGCTCGCAGAACTCGGCGCAGTCGTCGAAATAGGGGTTGCCCCGGTGGCGTTCGCGCTTGTGCTGGTCGAAGCCCTGGAGGTGGTGGCCGTAGTAGAGCATCTGGAAATCGCCGTGGGTCTGGACGCACCAGGTGCATTGCTCGCGCACGAAGGGTTTGAGGATCGTGGCGGCGTATTCGTCGTGGTTGTAGGGCGCGTAGATATCGCCGATATCGTGGAGAAGTGCGGCGACGACCCAGTCGATGTCGGCGCCGTCCCGCCAAGCGCGGGTGGCGCTTTGCACCGAATGGCCGAGCCGGGTGATCTTGTAACCCGAAAGCCCCTTGTCGAGCTCGACGAGCGCGGTGAGGAGCCGATCGGCCGTCCCCTTCGTATAGTCGATCTCGTGCGCGGTGAGGAATTCGTATTCCTCCTTCGTGCCGTCCTTCATCTGGGTGAAGCTGACCGTCTTCATTGTGTTGCCCCTACATAGATGCCCTTGTCGTTCTTCGTGCCCCGCATCAGCACCTTCGCCTTGGCGGCGCGGATCTCTTCATAAAGCGCGAGGCTGCGCGGGGCGAAGTTCGCCTCGGGCGGCGCGACATGGATGAAGTTTTGCACCCGGTCCGCGCCGCGGGCGATCATGACGTAGTCACGTTCGCCGACGGTCTGGGCGATGTCGGGCGACACGTAGCGCACGACGAAGCCGATCCGCCGGTCGTCGGAGCTGTTGGGGCCCGAGCCGTGAATCGTGAGCCCATGGTGGAGGCTGAACTGGCCGGGCATGAGTTCGATCGGCACGCAGTCCTCGGGCGCCACGTCGACCTTGATTTCCTGCCCGCGGCTGAGGAGGTTGTCCTCGGCGAAGGTGTCCTCGTGCGGCAGGATCGGGTTCTTGTGCGAGCCCTGGACGAATTCCATGCAGCCCGAGGCGCGCGTCGCCGGAGAGAGGGCCAGCCACATCGTCACCATGCCGTCGATCGCGCCGAGGCCCCAATAGGTGAGGTCCTGGTGCATCGTGACCTTGTGCGGGGTCCTCGGTTCCTTGATGAAGAACTCCGCGCCGTAGATCAGGAGATCGGGCCCGAGCACGCCCTCGACCACGTCGAGGATCGCCGGGTCAGTCGCCATCCGGTAGGCAAGCGGCATGACGCAGTGGGCGTTGACCCGTTTGTAGGTGTTGAGCGGCAGGGGCAGGTCGGCATTGAGCCAGTCGCGCTCGATGGCTTCGAGCTCGGACCGCCAGGCGCGCGCCTTTTCCGGGCTCACGGCCTGGATCGGGTGGAGGTAGCCGTTGTCCCAATACCTTGCGCTTTCGGCTTC
>JBNKFC010000307.1:0-13477 GCA_050289105.1 Paracoccaceae bacterium
CGCGAAAACTCAATCAGGGACTGCTTTGCGACCCCGTCGGAAACGGGCGTCGCGGCCATCTCGAGAATCACGGCCGATGCGCCGCGCGTCGCCACGGATCGCCGGATGCGGCCCCACACCTGTCGGCGCGTTCCCTAAAACATTGCTCTGACTGTGAAAAAAAGCGACCGATCATTCGCGCGCCGAAGCGCGGCAATTTGTTGACAGGCACTGGCCAAAGTGCAAATAATTACAAGTGGTGAAAAAAATTACAAAATAGCGACGAAAAGCGCCACGGTATCTCGGGAGGACCCATGGCAAGGCTCACGGCCAAGCGTGACAGCGACGACAGCCTCGCCATTCGTGCGGCGTGGTTGCACTATGCTGGCGGCCTGACCCAAGCCGAAGTGGCGTCCCGTCTGGGCGTGACCAGCGTCAAGGCGCACCGGTTGATCGGTCGCGCGAACGAAAAAGGCGCGGTGAAGGTGACGATCGACGGCGATGTCGCCGATTGCATCCTGCTGGAGCAGGAGATCGCGCGCGCCTATGGGCTGAGCTACTGCGAAGTCGTTCCCGATCTGCATGAGGAGGGGCTGCCCCTGAGGGCGCTCGGCGTCGCGGGCGCGGGGTTCCTGCAGCGCGAGATCGAAAACCATCAGACCGGTGTGATCGGGATCGGACATGGCCGGACCCTGTCCGCCGCGGTCGCCGACATGCACCGGGTCCAGGCTGGCAAGACCCAGTTCGTGTCGCTGCTCGGCGGCCTGACGCGCAACTATGCCGCCAACCCGCATGACGTGATGCATCGCCTGGCGGAAAAGACCGGCGCTACGGCCTATGTTATGCCGGTTCCGTTCTTCGCCAACTCGGTCGAGGACCGCGAGGTCCTTCTGGCGCAGCGCGGCGTCTCGGACGTGTTCCGGCTGGCCGCGAGCGCGGACCTGATGATCGTCGGTATCGGCACCGCCGAACCGGAGGCCCAGCTCGTCTCGTCCCAGATGATCGAGCCGGCGGAAATCCAGGAAGTGAAGGCGCTTGGTGGCGTCGGCGAGATCCTCGGCCATTTCTTCGATGCCGAGGGCAAGCCGATCGAAACCTCGCTTGCCGCGCGCACGCTTTCGCTTGGCCTCGACGCCCTGAAGGGGCGCAAGATCGTCGCCATTGCCGGCGGCACCGAAAAGACCTGTGCGATCAGGTCTGTCCTGATGAGCGGCTGTCTCAGCGGCCTCATCACCGATGAGCGCACGGCTATTGCGCTCGCAAACCACCACCGTCCTGAAATCAGGACACAAGGGAGGAAACTACATGTATGAAAAAGAAAAAGGCTTGATCGACGCGTATCTGCGCGGACAGATGAGCCGCCGCAGCCTCATTCGCGGCCTCGGTTCGCTTGGCGTGACCGCCGCGACGGCGGGGACGCTGCTGAACATGGGCGCCACGCGCGCGCTCGCCGCCGATTTCGACTGGAAGAAGCATTCGGGCACGACCGTGAAGCTTCTCCTCAACAAGCATCCCTACGCGGACGCCCTGATCGCCGACCTTGACAACTTCAAGGAGCTGACCGGCATGGACGTCCAATACGACGTCTTCCCCGAGGACGTCTATTTCGACAAGGTCACGGCGGCGCTGTCGTCCGGTTCGTCCGAATACGACGCGTTCATGACCGGCGCCTACATGACCTGGACCTACGGTCCGGCCGGCTGGATCGACGATCTGAACGAGTACATCCAGGACCCCGAGAAGACCAACCCGATGTATGCGTTCGACGACTTCCTTCCGGGCGTGATCAAGTCCTGCGCATGGAACGGTCAGCCGGGTGGTGCGCTCGGGTCGGACGACGCCAAGCAGTGGTGCATTCCGCTTGCCTATGAGCAGAACAACATCACCTACAACAAGCGCATCTTCGATGCCAACGGGCTCAAGGTTCCGACCAACATCGACGAACTGCTGGACACCGCGAAAGCGGCCAAGGCCGTCATGGATGGCGGTTACGGCATCGGCGTTCGCGGATCGCGCTCGTGGGCGACGATCCATCCGGGCTTCCTGTCCGGCTACGCGAACTTCGACCAGAAGGACCTGAACATCGACGCCGACGGCAAGCTGACGGCCGCGATGAACACCGACGTGTCGAAGGAATACCACAAGAAGTGGGTCCAGATGATCCAGGAGAGCGGCGCGCCTGACTGGTCGACGCACACCTGGTACCAGGTCGGCACCGACGTGGGCGCCGGCAAGTCCGCCATGATGTTCGATGCCGACATCCTCGGCTACTTCATGAACGGCGGCACCGCCGAAGCCGGCAACCTCGCCTTCTCGGCCTTCGCGGCGAACCCGGCGGCGTCGGGTCCGACCCCGAATATCTGGATCTGGGCCATGTCGATGTCGTCGTTCTCGAAGAACAAGGACGCGACCTGGTACTTCCTGCAGTGGGTCACCGGGCCGGAGCACGACCTCTTCGGCGCCCAGAAGATGGACCTCGTCAACCCGGCGCGGTCGAGCGTCTGGGCCGACGGAGCCTTCCGCGACAAGCTGTCGGCGAAGTATCCGGGCTATGTCGAGATGCACGACACCTCGGCCCCCGGCGCCTCGATCAAGTTCACGGCGCAGCCGCTGTTCTTCGATCTGACCACCGAATGGGCGGCGACGCTTCAGAAGATGGTCGCAAACGAAGTGCCGGTGGACGAAGGCCTCGACATGCTGGCCGAAAGCGTCAACAGCCAGCTGAGCGACGCGGGCCTCTGACCTGACCGGGTCCGCCTGCCTGCTCCCGCGGGCGGACCCACCCCGACCTTCGAACCGACCATCATCCGATCAGCGACCGCCCGGCGCCACATTTCGCCGGGGGCACGGAAGGAACACGCCATGACAACCGCTATGACAGGCCAGCCGCGCCCCCGTCGTTTCCGCGTGAGCCGCCGCGTGCTGCCCTATCTCCTGAGCCTTCCGGCGCTCTTGACCTGCATCGGCATCCTGGTTCCGTTCGTGACGGCGGTGATCTATTCGCTGCAGCGCTACCGGCTGTCGCAGCCTTGGGCGCGCAAGTTCAACTGGGGTGAGAACTACCTCAACTTCCTGTCTGATTCCGCGTTCTGGAACACGCTCAAGGTCTCGGTCGTCTATGCCGGGTTGACCGTGGTGCTGGAACTGCTGCTGGGCCTCGGCATCGCGCTCCTCCTGCAAAAGCGCAGCCGCTTCAACAACTTCGTGTCGATCATGCTTCTGATGCCGTTGATGACGGCGCCGGCGCTTGCCGCGCTGATGTGGAAGCTGATGACGAACCCGGGTTTCGGCATCCTGAGCTATCTTGCCGGCCTGATAGGTCTCAACGATTTCAACTGGGCGTCCGATCCGTCGACCGCGATGCTGACCGTCGTGATCGTCGACATCTGGGTCTACACGCCCTTCATCATGATCCTGCTTCTGGCCGGTCTGCGGTCGCTGCCGCAACAGCCGTTCGAAGCCGCCGCGCTCGATGGCGTTCCGCGTCTCTTCGTCTTCTGGCGCATCACGCTGCCCATGCTGACGCCCTTCCTGCTCACCGCCACGCTCTTCCGGGTGATCGAGTCGATCCAGCAGTTCGACATCATCTACGCAATGACCCAAGGCGGACCCGGGGACCGGCTGACCGTGTTCCAGGTCGAGGCCTATCTGAACTTCTTCCAATCGACGAACGTGGGCCGTTCGGCCGCGCTTCTGATGATCCTCTGGGCGATCACCTACGCGTTGTCGAACGTCTTCATCAAGAACTGGCTCCGCCTGCGCGAAAAACAGCGCGGCGAGGCGTAAGGAGGCCACCATGCAGACAACGAGCCCGATCGAACGCATCCTGCGCGGCCTTGCCATCACGCTGGTTTGCCTGTTCTTCATGTTCCCGATCGTCTGGATCTTCCTGATGAGCTTCCAGACCAACGAGACGATCCTGCGGATTCCGCCCTCCGTGATCTTCGAGCCGACGTTCGACAACTACAAGGCGCTGATCACCGGCAAGCTGGAAACGGCGGCCGGGATGCTCGAGATCAACTTCATGCGCAACCTCGGGAATTCGCTCTTCCTGTCGGCGACCTCGGTGGCGATCGGCCTGCTGCTCGGCGTGCCTGCCGCCTATGCCTTTGCGCGGCTGAAGTTCAAGGGGTCGGAGGACATCGCCTTCACGCTTCTGTCCTTCCGCTTCGCGCCGCCGCTGCTCGTCCTGCTGCCGCTGACGATCTACTTTCAGCAGCTTGGCCTCGCGAACACCTATGGCGGCCTGATCTGGGTTTACCAGCTCATCGTGCTGCCGCTGATCCTGTGGATCGTGCGGGGCTATTTCGAGGATATTCCGGCCGACGTGGAATATGCCTATCGCATCGCGGGGCACGACTTCTGGGCCACGTTCCGCCGGATCGCCCTGCCGCTGGCGGGGCCGGGGATCGCGGCGGCCGGGCTTCTGGCCTTCATCTTCGCCTGGAACAACTTCGTCTTCGCGCTGGTGCTGGCCTCGGCCGACAAGCAGCCCGTGACGGTGGGCGCGCTTGCCTTCGTGACCGCGAGCGGCATTCAGTACGGTCAGGTCGCGGCCGGGATTGTCCTGTCGATCGCCCCGACCTTCGCCCTCGCACTCTACGCTCAGCGCTACCTCGTCGAAGGTCTGTCGCTCGGCGCGGTCAAAGGATAAGACGATGACCATAGTACTGAAAGACATCGAGAAATCGTTCAAGACGGATACCGTTCTCGACGGCGTCTCGCTCTCGGTCGACACGGGCGAAACGCTGGTCCTCTTCGGTCCCTCCGGGGCGGGGAAGACGGTTCTTCTGCGCCTCATCGCCGGGGTGATCGAGCCTGACGCGGGCGAGATCTGGGTGAACGGCGTCAACATGGACGGGGTGGAGCCAGAGGATCGCGGCATCGGCATGGCGTTCCAGAACTTCGCTCTGTTCCCGCATATGGACGCCTTCGCCAACATCGCCTCGCCGCTCACAGCTCGGCGGCAATCGAAGTCGGTGATGAAGCAGACCGTCGATCAGGTGGCGAAGCTTCTGAAGATCGACCACGTCTTGCACCACAAGCCGAAGGAGCTGTCGAACGGTCAGAAGCAGCGCACGGCCCTGGCCCGCGCGCTGGCGGGGCAGCCGTCGATCCTGCTTCTCGACGACCCCCTGCGCAACGTCGACGCGAAGCTGCGCTTCGAGATGCGCCTCGAATTGCCGCGGCTCTTGAAGGATCAGAACGCGACGGTCATCTACGTGACGCAGGACTACAAGGAAGCCATGGCGCTTGGCCACCGTATCGCAGTGATGAACGATCATGGCATCCAGCAGCTCGGCACGCCCGAGGATATCTACCTGCGCCCCGCCAATATCGAGATCGCGCGGCTCTTCGGCGATCCGGTCATCAACCTTCTGGACGTCCGGCCCGAGCGCAGCGCGAACAACGTCGTGGTGCACTTGTCGGATACGCCGGTGAACCTCTCCTCGGGGTTCGAGGCGACGATCGGGACCGACTGCACGCTGGGCCTGCGCCCCGAAGCGCTCCACTTCGTTCCCGAAGGCACCAAGGGCGCGATCCCGGTGGAGGTCGAGACCGAGACCCCGCTCAACGAAAAGACCGTGACGCTGGCCCTGACCGCGCGCAAGCGTGAGATCATGGTGTCGCGTCCCGCCGGAACGCCCGGTCCGAAGAAGGGCCGCGCCTGGCTGTCGGTCGATGCGGGGCAGGCGCTTCTCTTCGATCGCGCGACGGGCGCGCGGATATCTCCCAGCACACACGAAACCCGGCAGGAGGACGTGGCATGAGCGACGCAATGCTTCGGCTGGACGCTGTCGACAAGTATTACGGCCCGCTCGACCAGGGTGTCGCGGCGGTCAAAAACATCAACATGGATGTGGAGAAGGGCGAGATCATCGCGCTTCTCGGTTCCTCGGGCTGCGGCAAGACCTCGACCCTGCGCATGGTCGCGGGGTTCGAGGCGGTGTCGCGCGGCAAGATCTTTCTCAACGGGCGCGAGGTGCAGAACCTGCCGCCGGTCAAGCGCAATGTCGCGATGGCGTTCGAAGGCTATTCGCTCTATCCGACCGTGACCGTGCGCGACAATATCGCCTTCGCGCTCAAGGCCGCGCGGCTGCCCGACGACGAGGTGAAGCGTCGTGTCAACGAAGTATCTGAAATGCTTGAGATAACGAGCATTCTAGACAGGTTCCCGTCGTCCATTTCGGGCGGCCAGCAACAGCGCGCCTCGCTCGCGCGGGCGCTCATCCGCGACGCGGACCTGCACCTTCTTGACGAGCCGATGGGCCAGCTCGAACCGCAGCTCAGGACGCTCCTGCGCGGCCGGATCAAGTACTACATCAAGGAGCGCGGGCTGACGGCGATCCTCGTCACCCATGACCAGACCGAGGCCAACGCCCTGGCCGACCGGATCGCGGTGATGGAGGGCGGTGTCCTCCAGCAATATGCGAGCCCCGACGAGATCAAGGAGCGCCCCGCCAACCTTTTCACCGGCACCTTCGTGGGCGAGCCGCCGATGAATGTCTTTCCCGCCTCGGTCACGGCGGCTGGTGGCAAGCTTCATATAGACCTGCGCGGCGATGTGCGCGGCGACTTGCGCGCCGGGCTGGACCTGATCTACGCCGAGAGCGATTTTGCGGCGCCGGTCCGCGAGAGGATGCTGGGCAAGCGCGACGTTGTGGTCGGGGTGCGGCCCTATGCCGTGCACCGTGCGGCGAAAGGGGCGGCGGCACAGGTGGTCGCCAACCAGTGGCTCGGCGATCAGAGCCACATCGCGGCCTCTTTCGCCGGCAAGTCGATCGTGCTCGTGGAACACGACCGCGCGGCATTGACCGAAGGCGAGACCATTACGGTCGAGATCCGGCCCGACGATCTTCATGTCTTCGACGCCGAGACCGGAATGGCGATGAGCCACGGGCAGGAGTTGGCCTGATGCAGAGCGCGGGGCGGGATATCCTGATCGGGATCGATGCCGGGACCTCGGTCATCAAGTCCGTGGCGTTCGACCTCGGCGGGCGCCAGGTCGGCGTCGCGTCGGTTCCGAACCGCTACACGACGCGGCCGGACGGGGCCGCGTTCCAGCCGCTTAGTCAGACCTGGGCCGATTGCGCGCGGACGCTGCGGGACCTCGCGGCCAAGGTACCGGACCTTGCCAGGCGCACGGCGGGTATCGCCGTCACGGCGCAGGGTGACGGCACCTGGCTGGTGGGGGCGGGCAATGAACCCGTCACCGATGGCTGGCTCTGGCTCGACGCGCGGGCGGCCGCACTGGTGCGGAAGATGCGCGGGCTGCCGACGGACCGCGCGCGGTTCGAGGCGACGGGCACCGGGCTCAACGCCTGCCAGATGGGCGCCCAGCTCGCGCATATGGAGGCAACGACGCCCGAGCTTCTGGACCGGGCCGAAGTGTCGCTCCATCCTAAGGACTGGCTCTATCTGAACCTCACCGGCCAGCGCGTGACTGATCCCTGCGAGGCGACCTTCACCTTCGGCAATTTCCGCACCCGGGGCTACGATGATGCGGTCATCGACGTGTTGGGCTTGACCAAGCGCAGGCGGCTCCTGCCCGAGATCGCGGACGGCACAGAGGTGACGCACCCGCTGACCGAGACGGCGGCGCATGAAACGGGGCTTCTGGCGGGAACGCCGGTGAGCCTCGGCTTTGTCGATGTCGTCTGCACCGCTCTTGGTGCGGGCATCCATACGCCGGACGGCGGGACGGCGGGCTGCACCGTTATCGGCTCGACCGGGATGCATATGCGGGCCCGGCAGGCCGAGGACGTGCAACTGAACGAGGACCGGACCGGATACGTTATGCTCTTGCCCCTGCCGGGCATGGTCGCGCAGATGCAGTCCAACATGGCGGCGACCCTGAACATCGACTGGGCCTTGCGCCTTGCGGGCGACCTGATGGCCGATATGGGCGTTGCCGTGTCGCAGGCCGACCTGATCGGTCGGATCGAGGGCTGGCTCACCGCGTCGGCACCGGGGCAGCTTCTCTATCATCCGTATATTTCGGACGCGGGCGAGCGGGGACCGTTCGTCGACAGCGCCGCCCGCGCGAGCCTTGTGGGCCTGAGCATCGGGCATCGCTTCCCGGATCTGGTCCGCGCGGTGATCGAGGGCCTCGGCCTTGCGGCGCATGACTGCTACGCCGCGATGGGCGACATGCCGGCCGAGATCCGCCTGACCGGCGGCGCGGCGCGTTCGACCGGATTGCGGCGCATTCTGGCGGCGGCGATCGGAGCGCCCACGCGCGTCTCGGCGCGGGAAGAGGCGGGCGCGGCCGGTGCGGCGATGATGTCGGCGGTGGCCATCGGAGCCTATTCCGACATGGAGGCCTGCATCGCCGACTGGGTCGTGCCGCAACTCGGCCCGGCCGAAGCGCCGGACCCGGCGGCCATGCGGACCTATGCGCGGCTCTACCCCACCTACCGGACCACCCGTCTGGCCTTGTCGCCGGTCTGGAGTGCCCTTTCAGAACGACAGGACGGATCACATGGCTAAGAAAGTTGCCATCATCGGCGACCACTTCATGCTGCCCGAGGTTTTCGAGGCCAAGCTGGTCGAGGCCTGCGGTGCCGCGATCACAACCCTCACCCGCAAGGACAACTGGCCCGACGAGCCGATGGAGCATGGCTATGCTGTCGAGGGCATGGCCGGGCTGAAGGAGTATTTCGGCGGCGCCGCCGACGTCTGCGATTTTGTCGGCGATGCGGAGATCCTCGTGACCCAGCTTGCGCCGATGTCGCGCGCGATGCTGGAACGGCTGCCGAACCTGAAGATGATCGCCGTGTCGCGCGGCGGGCCGGTCAATATCGACATGAAGGCGGCGCGCGATCACGGCGTGCTGGTCGTGAACACGCCGGGCCGGAACGCGAGCGCGGTTGCCGAGTTCACGATCGGCGCGATGATCTCGCTCAGCCGCAAGATCACCGAAGGTCACGAGGCGCTGCGACGGGGGGATTGGCGGGGCGATCTCTACCGCGCAGACGTGACGGGGCGCGAGTTGAACGAGTTGACCATCGGGGTGATCGGTTACGGCAATATCGGCACAAAGGTCGTGAAGCTTCTGCGCGCGTTCGGCGCGAAGGTGCTGGTCACCGATCCCTACATCCAGCTTGCCCCCGAGGATGCGGCAGGCGGGGTGGAACTGGTGTCGCTCGACCGGCTTCTGGCGGAGTCCGATATCGTCAGCCTGCATCCCCGCGTCACCGACGAGACGCGCAACATGATGAATGCCCAGACCTTTGCGGCGATGAAGCCGGGGGCCCTGTTCCTCAACACCGCGCGCGGGCCGCTTTGCGACTACGACGCGCTTTATGCGGCGCTGACGAGCGGTCATCTGGGCGGCGCGATGCTGGAAACCTTCGCGATCGAGCCGGTGCCCACCGACTGGCCGCTCCTGCAACTGCCGAACGTGACGCTGACGCCGCATATCGCCGGGGCTTCGGTGCGCACTGTCACCTATGCCGCCGAGCAGGCCGCCGAGGAAGTGCGGCGGTTCCTTGCGGGTGAACCGCCGAGGAACCCCTGCTGATGCGCGATCGCGAGGATATCTGCGGGGCGATGGTGGCGCTGGTCGATACCGGGCTCAACCGGGGTGCGTCGGGCAATATCTCGGTCCGTGACGGCGATCACATGCTCATCACGCCATCGGGCGTGCCGCCGCGCGACATCGCGCCGGAGGCCGTCGCGCGGATGCCGCTTGCGGGGCAGGGCGAATGGGAGGGGCCGCTCGCCCCGTCCGTCGAATGGCGGTTCCACCGCGATATCCTTAACGCGCGGCCCGAGATGAACGCGGTCGTTCACACCCATGCGCAATGGTGCACCGCCCTTGCCGTGGCGCGGAAATCCATTCCCGCGGTCCACTACATGATCGCGGCGTTCGGCGGCCCGGAGATCCGGTGCAGCGATTACGCGACCTACGGCACGCCCGAACTGTCGGCGGCGGTGTTGGCGGCGCTGAAGGACCGTGCCGGATGCCTGATGGCCAATCACGGCATGGTCGTCGGCGGCGAGACCCTGACCAAGGCACTCTGGCTCGCCAACGAGCTTGAGGCGCTGGCGCACCAGCATTTCCACAGCCTCCTGATCGGCGGGGCGCATATCCTCAGCGATGCCCAGATCGAAGAGACGGCGAAAGGCTTCAAGACCTACGGCGCAAAGGCCAAGGGAGAAAGCACATGACCGACACGGTTGATCTTTTCATCATCGGTGGCGGCATCAACGGCGCGGGTATCGCGCGCGACGCGGCCGGTCGCGGATTGTCGGTGATCCTCTGCGAGAAGGACGATCTGGCCGAGGGCACCTCGTCGCGGTCGGGAAAGCTCGTCCATGGCGGGTTGCGCTATCTGGAATATTACGAGTTCCGGCTAGTGCGCGAGGCGCTCATCGAGCGCGAGGTTCTTCTGGAAAGCGCGCCGCACATCATCTGGCCGATGCGCTTCGTGCTGCCGCATTCGCCGCAGGACCGACCGGCCTGGCTCGTGCGGCTGGGGCTTTTCCTTTACGACCATCTCGGCGGACGGAAACGCCTCCCCGGAACCCGCACGCTCGACCTTCGCCGCGATCCCGAAGGCGCGCCGATCAAGGACGCCTACACCAAGGGCTTCGAATATTCCGACTGTTGGGTGGACGACGCGCGGCTGGTGATCCTGAACGCGCTCGATGCCGCCGAGAAGGGGGCCGAGGTCCTGACCCGGACCGCCTGCACCTCGGCCCGGCGCGAGGGCGATCTCTGGCGGGTCGAGATGACCGATACCCGCACCGGCGCCAAGCGCACGGTGATGGCGCGGGCGCTCGTGAATGCGGGTGGGCCCTGGGTCAACGACATCATCAACCGGGTTGCCGGGACCAACAGCCGCCGCAACGTGCGCCTGGTGAAGGGCAGCCACATCATCGTGCCGAAATTCTGGGAGGGCGCGCAGGCCTACCTTGTCCAGAACACCGACAAGCGCGTCATCTTCATCAACCCCTACGAGGGCGACAAGGCACTGATCGGCACGACCGACATCCCCTATGAGGGCGCGCCCGAGAAGGTGAAGGCCGACGAGGATGAGATCGCCTATCTGATCGCCGCCGTGAATCGCTACTTCAAACAGGCGCTGCGGCGCGAGGATGTGCTGACGAGCTTTTCCGGGGTGCGGCCGCTTTACGATGACGGGCAGGGCAACCCCTCCGCCGTCACGCGGGATTACGTCTTCGACCTCGACACGGCGGGCGGCGCGCCCTTGCTCAATGTGTTCGGCGGCAAGATCACCACGTTCCGCAAGCTGGCCGAGCATGGCGTGCAACGGCTTAAGGCAACTTTCCCGAAAATGGGCGGCGACTGGACGGCGAAAGCCCACCTGCCCGGCGGCGATATCGCGGACGCCGATATTCCCGCCTTTCTCGGGTCGCTCGCGCAGGAATACCCGTGGCTGCCGCGCGATCTTGCCCATCATTACGCGCGGCTCTATGGCACCCGCGCACGGGCGCTGGTGGGCGCGGCGAAGGATCTTGGCGGGTTGGGTCAGCAGTTCGGCGCGCAGCTTTACGAGGCCGAGGTCCGCTACCTCGTCAAACATGAATGGGCCGAAAGCGAGGAGGACATCCTCTGGCGCCGGACCAAGCATCGCTTGCACATGTCCCAAGCGGAGATCGCGGCCTTCGAGGCGTGGTTCGCCAAGGGGCAGGAGGTTCGCTCGGCATGACGGCATCCGGTCCCACGCGCCCGAAGGCGCTTGCCGAGCTTGCAGCCTTGTCCGCCCGGATCGGGGCGGACCCGGACCTCATCCAGGCGGCGGGCGGCAATACGTCCGTCAAGGATGGCGACGTCATGTGGATCAAGGCCTCCGGCACGCTTCTGGCCGACGCGCTCGACCGTGATATCTTCGTCGCCTGCGACCTGCCGGAGATGCGGGCCGCGCTCGAAGAAGGTGGCGAGCGGGCCGATCAGCCGGCGGAATTCGCGCTCGTCAAGGGCGGCCTCAGGCCGTCGATCGAAACCTCGCTTCACGCCGTTTTTCCCCAAGCCGTCGTCGTGCATGTCCATTGCGTCAACACAATCGCGCTGGCGATCAGGGCGGATGCGGAAACGGCGCTGGCCAAGCGACTCAAGGCCTTCGACTGGGTCTTCGTGCCCTACACAAAGCCCGGTGCCGATCTTGCGGCTTTGGTGCGCAGGGCCAGGGGGCCGAAGACCGACGTCGTGGTTCTTGGCAATCACGGCCTGATCGTTGCCGCCGACACCGTGGCAGAGGCCGAAGCGCTGCTGGAGGCCGTCGTGTCGGCGGTCAAGGTCGTTCCGGCCGCCACTCAGAACGTCGATGAGGCAATGCTTGCCGCGCGTTCCGGAGACGGATTCGAGCCGCTGCCAGCGGGGCACCCGCTGCACATGGTCGCCAAGGTTCCGTATCTCTGCGACGCGGCCCTCGCCGGCAGTCTTTATCCCGACCATGTAATCTTTTGCGGGCCGGGCGCGGTGGCGCTCGGGGCCGGGGAGACACCGAAGCAGGCGGTCGATGGGCGCGTCGCCCAAGGTTTCCCGCCGCCGGTCTTCCTGCTCGTGCCGGGGATCGGGGCGCTCTTCCGTTCCGATGCCAGCGCCGGCGCGCAGGCGCTTGTGCGCTGTCTCTGCGACGTGCTGACGCGACTGGAAGAAGGGGCCGCGGTCACGCATCTGACCCCCGAACAGGACCACGCGCTAACCAACTGGGATGCGGAAAAATACCGGCAGGCGCTCAATGCAGGCTGACGGACTTTTCGTCGGGCTCGATCTTGGGACATCGGGCGCGCGGGCGGTGGTGATCGATGCCGATGACCGCCTGCATGGCACCGCGAAAGCGGTGATGGCCGATTTCGGCGACAATCCCCGCGATCCCGCGATCTGGTGGCAAGCGGCCAAGACCTCCCTGAAGGGCGCGCTGGCGGGCATAGATCGTGCCCGCGTTCGTGCCCTTTCGGTCGACGGGACGTCGGGAACGACGGTGCCGGTCGATGCGCGCGGAACCCCCTTGGCTGACGGGCTGATGTACAACGATCCCTGCACGGACGCTGCTGTGCTGGAGGCCATCGCGCGCCACGCGCCTGCCACGAGTGCCGCGCACGGGCCAACGAGCGGACTGGCGCGGGCGCTTCTGTTCCAGCGCCTCAGGCCGGCCGCCATCCTGCATCAGGCCGACTGGATCGCGTTCCGGCTCTCGGGGCGGTTCGCGAGCGATGCCAACAATGCGCTAAAGACCGGCTACGATCCGGTCGCGGCGGAATGGCCCGCCTGGATCGGCAAGGCCGGGCTCGACACATCGCTTCTGCCCGAAGTGTCGGAGCCGGGCGTTCCGGTTGGAACGCTGACGCCCGATGCTGCTTTGGAATTCGGGCTGCCGGCGGATGCGCGGGTCGTCGCGGGCACGACGGATGGTTGCGCATCGTTCCTGGCGACCGGCGCCGCCGAGGCCGGGGACGGCGTCAGCGCGCTCGGCACGACGCTCACCATCAAAATCCTGTCGGACAAGCCGATCTTCGCTCCGGAATA
>JBNKFC010000308.1:0-3281 GCA_050289105.1 Paracoccaceae bacterium
GGCCACGATCACCCAATGCGTCAGCGGCCGGACCAGCCGATCGCGCACCCAGCCGAGCCCCCGGTTCATCACCCGGCTCGGCGCATCATACCAGCGCCCACGCCCGGCCTTGGAAAGCGCATGGCCCATATGGTTCGGCAGGATCAGGAAACATTCCATAAGCGAAGCCAGAAGGACCACGCCGACCGTAAAAGGAATGTCCTGGATAAGATCGCCGAATCGCCCGGTGATGGCCATCAGGCCGAGAAACGCGATGATCGTGGTTACGGTCGAGGAAAATACCGGCGCCGCCATTCGTCGAACCGCGTTCTCGGCGGCGATCACCGGCGGCTCGCCCAATTGTCGAAACCGGAAATCGGCGTGCTCACCCACCACGATGGCGTCATCGACAACGATCCCCAATGTCAGGATCAGCGCAAAAAGCGAGATCATGTTGATGGTCAGTCCGGCAAAATGCATCAGCGCGATGGCGCCCAGCATCGCCACCGGAATACCGGCGGCCACCCAAAAGGCCGTGCGTGCATTGAGGAAGAGAAACAGAAGCGTCACGACCAGACCGAGCCCCATCAGCCCGTTGTCCAGAAGGATGTTCAACCGAGCCAGGATATCCTCGGACCGGGTGCGGATCAGGTCGATGGTGACGCCTTCGGGCAAAGTCGGGCGCATCTCGTCGATCGCCGCCTCCACCTGGCGCTGAAGCGCGATGGCATCGCCATCGGCCGACCGGTCGACGCGCAGCTTAACCGCCGGGTTCTTCCCGACGTAATAGGCATGAACCTCCTGCCCACCCACTGCGCGGAGGCGGGCAACTTCACCCAAACTCAGCGAGGACCCGTCGGCATTCGTTCTCAGAACAATTCCGGCCAGCGCGTCGGGATCACGCTTTTCGCGGCCCGTCCGCAACCGTGCCGATCCGTCGCCAACCTCGCCCGCCGGGTCTGCGGCCGCCTCGGCCCTGATCCGCGTGGCGATCTCCGACAAAGTGACGCGGTGCCGCATGAGGTCGATCATCGACACTTCGACGGTGATTTCCGGGTCAGCGAGCCCATCAATCCGCGCGCGGGTTACGCCCTCGCGGAACAGCCGGGCCAAAAGCTCGTCCGCCAGCCCGGAAAGCTGCTCAGGTGCCACGGGGCCAGTAATGACCAGATCCGTGACACGGTCGCCCCAGATCACCCGGCGCACATCAGGCCGTTTGGAATCCGCGGGAAGGTTCCGGACCGCGTCAACGGCGGCCTGCACCTCGTCCAGCGCCTGCCCCATATCCCAGTCCGGCTCGAATTCCAGCGTAAAGGCCGCCCTGCCGTCCTTGGCATTCGTGCGCGTGGCCTCCACCCCGTCGATCCCGATCAGAGTTGGCTCCATCAGCTCGACGATAGCGCGGTCGATATCCTCCGCCCCCGCGCCTTCCCATTGCACGACGACAGAAATTTCCGGCGTCACGACATCCGGAAAGTACTGCGCTCGCATCCGGGGAATGGCGAAAAGCCCGGCGAAAATGAACAACGCAAGGACAAGATTGGCCGCCGTGGCGTGGCGCGTGAAATAGGAGAGTATCCCCCCGGCGGACGCCATCCGGTCGCGTCGGGCCGCCATCGGTCAGCCCCCCATCCGCGCTTCGATCCGCGCGACCATCTCGGCCGGGACCCGGTCGTCCCTCAGCCGGGCAATGACGCTGGCCTTGGCCTCATCGCCCATGGCACCGCTTTCCTCGACAAAGGCGATCAACGCCGCGCGGCGTTCCGGCGTCAGATCCACCAGATCTTCCTCTCCCGCGCCGCCCCCAACCGCCGCCTGATCGCCGCGTATCGGCCGGACGCGGATTCCAGCGCCAAGAAGCGTTGTGCGCTCAACGACGATCTCCCGCCCGGCAAGCGCGCCCACCCGCACGATGACCTCGTCGCCCTGACGACGCAGAACAGCCACGGGCACCGCCTCCAGCCGCTCATCAGGGCCAAGCGCCAGAAGCGTCCCGTCGGCTCCCACCGCCTGCGCCGGCAACAGCGCCACGCCATCCAGCGCCGGTTCGACGATCCGGAGCGTCACGAAATCCCCCGGCCGGAACCCACGCGCCTGGCTGAGGCTCGCAAAGATCAGCCGTCCGCTCAGGCCCTCGCCCACGGCAGCATCGACCCGCGCCAGATTACCCTCGGCCACAAGCTCGTCGCCGAATACATCAAGTGCCGCCGCAACGGGTTGCCGTAACAGCGCACCATCGCCGTCAATCAGCCGCGCAAACTGCGCGTTCGACAGGCGGAAACTCACCTCCAGCGCTTCAGGGTCGATAAGATCACCCAGCTTCTCGTTCGTCGCGACAAGACCACCTGCTACCGCCGTCACCCCGGACAGCACACCGGAAAACCCGGCTCTGAGCTCGGTCTCGGCCAACCGACGCTCAGCATCGGCAAGGTTGAGCGTCACACGTTCGCGCGCGGTCGCCGCACGGTCCACCCGCGCCTCGGCCTCGGCCAGCGCCTGACGCCGCGACAGCACCGCTTGAACCGCATTCGACATCGCCAGCTCCGCGGCCTCCAGATCGGCGGCGACACCCAGCCCGCGCCCTGCAATCCCGCGCTGCCGTTCCAGCGCCTGCGCCCGTAGAGCCTCCTGCGCCACGGCCGCCGCCAGATCGTCGCGCGCCAGATCAAGCGCGCGGGCGGCTTCCCGCGCCTCGGCCTCGGCCTCGCGCATGTCGGTCCGCGCCAGATCGAGCGCCGATTGCGCATCAGCCGGATCGATCCGGACCAGAAGCTGGCCCGCCTCAACCGCGGTTCCGTCCGCGAATTCAGGCGCAAGCTCGACGATCCGCCCCTGAGCAGCCGCCCGCAATTCCAGCTGACGGCGGCTGCGAACCTCGCCAAAGGCCGTCATCTCGGGCGCGATCCGCACCGGCTGCAGCGTCATCACGCGGGCAGTGAACACACGCTCCTCGGCCGGGCGGGTCGAACCGCCCTCCGCATTGCGGATATCGATCGCCGATTTCAGCGTGACCCCGGCCACTGCCAGAAGCGCGATCGTCACCGCCAGAAGAAGCAGCCCCAGAAGGCTGCGTGTCAGAAATCGCATGCGTTACCGTTACATTGACCTGCCGCAAATCCTAGCCCTGCAAGGCCAAACCTCCAAGCATTAAGGGTAAAACGCACCAAGGCGTTACTTCCGTCGCAGATGCTCGTCGAGGCGCGGCATGATCTCCACGAAGTTGCAGGGCCGGTGGCGGTAGTCGAGCTGCCATTTCAGGATCTCGTCCCAGGCATCCTTGCAGGCGCCGGGACTGCCGGGCA
>JBNKFC010000309.1:0-2615 GCA_050289105.1 Paracoccaceae bacterium
CACGCTCATCGACGAATCCCGCGCGCTCGGACTGCTGCGCGAGGCCGTCGCGGGGGCCGACGATGGCGAACTTTTTCTCGAACGCCGCCGCTCCGAGGTCATCTCCTACGACGACGGACGCGTGCGAAACGCCAGCTATAACGCCTCCGAGGGCTTTGGCCTGCGCGCCGTGCGCGGCGAAACCGCCGGATATGCCCACTCGACCGATATTTCCGAATCCGCGCTGAAACGCGCTGTTGAAACCGCACGTCTCGCCGTCGGCAACGGCGGCGGCACCCGTGCCGAGGCCCCGCGCGCCACGAATCTCAGGCTTTATGGCGACGCCGATCCCATGGCCGACGCCGCTTTCCCGGTCAAAATCGACACCCTTCGCGAAATCGACGCTTTCGCCCGCGACCTTGATTCGCGTGTCGTCCAGGTCTCGGCGACCCTCGCCGCCTCGCTGCAAGAGGTGGTGATTCTCCGCCCCGAGGGCCATGCCGTCACCGACACCCGCCCCATGACCCGCCTGAACGTCAGCGTCATCGTCGAGGAAAACGGCCGCCGCGAATCCGGCATGGCCGGTGGTGGAGGCCGTCACGCGCTGACCGGGCTGATCGAACCCGCCCACTGGCAGGGCCTGGCGCGTGAGGCGCTGCGCATCGCGCTGGTCAACCTCTCTGCCGAACCCGCACCTGCGGGCGTCATGGACGTCGCGCTCGGTAATGGCTGGCCGGGCATCCTTCTGCACGAGGCGATCGGCCACGGCCTGGAAGGCGACTTCAACCGCAAGAAATCCTCGGCCTTCGCCGGTCTCATGGGCCAGCAGATCGCCGCGAAAGGCGTGACGGTGCTCGACGACGGCACCATCCCCGACCGCCGCGGCTCGATCACCGTCGACGACGAAGGCACACCCTCGGGCAAAAACACCCTGATCGAGGACGGCGTTCTCACCGGTTACATGCAGGACCGCCAGAACGCCCGTCTCATGGGCGTCGCCCCCACCGGCAACGGTCGCCGCGAAAGCTATGCCCACGCCCCCATGCCCCGCATGACCAACACCTACATGCTGGCCGGAGACGCCGACCCGAAAGACATCGTCGCCGACCTCAAAGACGGCATCTATGCCGTCGGCTTCGGCGGCGGCCAAGTCGACATTACCAACGGCAAGTTCGTGTTCTCCTGCACCGAAGCCTACCGCGTCCAGAACGGCAAGATCGGCGCTCCCGTCAAGGGCGCCACCCTGATCGGCGATGGCGCAACGGCCCTGAAACAAATCCGCGCCGTCGGCAACGACCTCGCCCTCGACCCCGGCATCGGCAACTGTGGCAAGGCCGGCCAGTGGGTGCCGGTCGGCGTCGGCCAGCCAACGCTTTTGATCGGCGGGCTGACTGTGGGCGGCTCGGCGGCATAGGCTGGCCCGACACTGGCTGGACGACCAAGACATTTCCGTCGTCGCCCCCTAGGGCAGCACCTGCGAATACGATAGAAGGTGCCCAAAGACCCTCAACACCTTCGGAGATGGCATGGCCCACCCCTTCTGGCTTATCCTGGTCGTCTGGGGCGACCGCTATGGCGACGCTTACATCAATGAGATGGCATCGCGGGTTTTCGACCGATCACCCGACTGCGACCGAATCGTGCTTCTCACCGACAGGTTCCGACGGGGCGTAAAGCCCTCGGTTGTGCAGAACATGATCCCCGAGGAATTTTCCCACCCAGACCTTTTCAAGGGCGGTTACCCGGCAAAGCTGTCCCTCTTTACCTGCCCGGGGGCGCCGGATGACATGCGCTGTCTCTATCTCGACATCGACACGGTGGTCATGGGCGACGTGGGCCGCATCGCCGCGGACCTGCGATCGCCCGGCGAGATGCTGATGTTGAAGGCCGGAACCATGGGCTTCAATGCACTCGCCCGGCTGCGCCACAGGCTGACGGGAGGACGGCGTTTTTCAACCGGCAACTCCTCGGTTCTGGCTTTCACCGCGGCGCGCGGACGCGCTCTGGCCGCGCATTATCTCGAACTGCGCCGCGATCCCACCACGCACGGCCAGCGGCGCATGCGGATCGACGATGTCTTCATTTCCTGGTTCGCGGCCCAGACCCTGCGCGCTGTCAGTCCAGGCCACGCCGTCGTGTTCCGCCGCGAGTTCATGTCCCGCGTCCCCGGCTTCGCGCGCCTGAAGGGTCGCTTGCCCTGGGTTAGAAAACGGCGGGCAGATCTGGTCGCCGTGACCCTGAACGGCCTGGAATTCAAACCAGGCGCGCTTCTCGCCCTGCCCGATGGCGCGACGCTTCGCGAAGACAAGGGACGCACGGGCAGATGGTCCCGCCACGATATGGGCCCGGCCATCGATGCGATCTCTGTGTATTGTCTGCGCATCACACAACAGTCGCCCCCATCAGAAAAGCCTTGAAGAGCCGAAGAGCGAATCCCTCGAAATTCTTCAGCCACCACCTGTGCCATCACCGCCAAAGCGGCGGAAATAATCCTCGATCCAAGGAACCTTGCCCGCATGCCGATGCGGCGCTGGCCCCCAGATTCGCTTTCGCATGGTATCCGCCGGTCGTGGGTTGTCATGAAAAGCTACCACACGCGCGGCCGCGGGCGGCGCGACGTGTTTGACGAAAAGGCC
>JBNKFC010000310.1:0-2910 GCA_050289105.1 Paracoccaceae bacterium
CGGCGCGCCTGTCAAAGGAGAGGATGACATGACCCAGCGCAGAACCGCACTCATCACCGGCGCGTCGGATGGGATCGGTCAGGAAACCGCCCGGCAGATGGCGCGGGCCGGCTGGGACATTGCCGTCCACTACAACAGCAACCGCGCCGGGGCCGAATTGACGGCCCAGGCCGTCACCGAGGCCGGCGGCCGTGCGGTCATCCTGCAGGCCGACCTCTCCGACCCCATGAATGCCGGCCGGTTGATGGAGGCGTTCGACGCCGCGTTTCCCCAACTCGACGCGCTGATCAACAATGCCGGCATCGTCGATGTCGCGCAGAGGGTCGAGGAGATGACGCCCGACCGCCTTACCCGCATGTTCGCGGTCAACCTGACGGCCCCTTTCCTTCTGGCCGGTCACGCCGCGCGGCGGATGTCCAAGCGCCACGGCGGCGACGGCGGCGTCATCGTCAACGTCTCCTCCGTCGCCGCCCGACTTGGCGCGGCAGGTCAGTATGTCGACTATGCGTCCTCCAAGGCCGGGCTCGACGCGCTGACCCGGGGGCTTGCCGACGAGGTCGCGGGCGAAGGCATCCGCGTGGTCTCGATCCGGCCGGGGATCATCGAGACCGGCATTCACGGCAAGGGCGGCCAGCCCGACCGCGCCAACCGGCTGGCCGACCGCATCCCGATGGGCCGCCCCGGCACGGCGCACGAGGTCGCGAAAGCCATCCTTTGGCTTGCCTCGGAGGATGCCTCCTATGTCACCGGAACGGTTCTTGATGTTTCCGGCGGGCGATAAGACGAAGACTGATGCCACCAATGGGTGTGGCGCCCGGCCCGCTGGTTGGCGAAACGGTGGCCCCGCCCCGGACGCAGCCTGATCCGGGCCTCGGCCCCGCGACTCACCTCATTGCCGAGTGAAGCCGGCCAATCGCCCCGTCGCGGCCGGATCGTTTCGGGCGATGCGGCAAGTCCGCCCCCAAACGCCCTGTGGATTTCGTGATCCCGCCCGACCGGCCTATCCTGATCCTGGGTAAATCTGGGGGGCGTTGAACCATGCAAATGGACACGTTCGGCTATCTGCGTCAGGCACGTCGGCCTGGCATGTATCTTGCACTCGGCGTCGCAATGACCGCAGTGTATCTGAGTTTCAAGCTTACGCTGCACGCGCTGGTTCCGGTGCTGGCGGTTCTCTATCTCTCGCTCGTGGTGATGCGGCTGGTCCGCAACCCGGGAAGCGGCTTCCGGATCAACGCGGACCGCATCGACTGGTACACGCGAAAGGGTCAGCAGAGCGCGGCGCTGGACGATCTGCAGAGCGTCGCGATCGGCAACGGCGAAACCGGCCAGACGATCTGCGTCCTGCGGCTTGCGGACGGGCGCAACGTGCCGCTGACGGGGGTCGAGACGCTCGATCAGCGCGCGCTGATGCGTGAATTCGGAAGGCGCGGCATTCGTATCATGGGATGAGCCGGGCCTAGCCGCGGCAATAGTCCTGCGCGCTGGTCCAGTCCGCGACATCCTCGCGCTTGGCCTCGACACGCATCGGCGCCCAGTCCCGGGCGATCCCGCGCCAGTCGCCGGAGCCGTCTGAGACGATCGCCCCGTCGCGTCCCACCTGAGCGGCCGCGATCTTCACGGCGCAGGCGAGGTTGGCTTCGCCATCGGTGAGCCCGGCACCTTCGGGCAGGTCGCAGTCATAGGCGCGCGCGGTGTCCGGCGCGATCTGCATCAGGCCGATCCAGCGGCCACCGCCGCCCTTCGCCTCGGGATTCCAGGTGCTTTCATGCTTGGCGAGCGCCGAGAAGAGCCCGGCCCAGAACGCCCGCCGTTCCGGTTCGGACGCGGATGCGTAGTTGGGACAGAACCCCTCGACATCGGCAGGCACCGTGGAGGCGAGCACCGCCCCCTCGCTCCGCAGCGCCGCGAGCGTCGCCGCCGTCCAGGCCTCGGCCTCGGGCCGGCTGTCCCACCGCATCGCCGGAAGGAAGGCCGCACGCCCCATTTCGGGCTCGGTCGTCTGCACGCAGGCGGCCGGGAGGAGCATCGCGATCAGGGCAATGGGGCGGGAAAGGCGCGAAAACATCGAAACGGGCTACCGGGCAACACCGGACCTTCGCGCCGGCGCCGGGAGGTTTGGCGAATTTCTCCCGGCTGGCAACCAGGTCGTGCCGGCGTCGGCGGAAGCTTGCCTGATTTTTGTCGTTTTGCGCGGCTACAGAGCTTTGGGATCGAACCCGCCAACGCGATTTTCAGGGAGATGTTATTCCCATGCCCGCCATCCTCGCTCTCCTCGGCCTCATCACGGTGGCCTTCATCTGGGTCTCCCGGATGCGGAATGCCGCCGCCATGACCAACGAAATCGCAGACGTCGCGCAAGACGTGCTGTCCGCCGCGCGCCGAATGGGGTTCAGGCGAAAGTTGAACACCCATCCGGTGGACTCGATCGAAGAGCCGAACCTCGCGATCGGCGCGATCGGCATCGCCTTCATGGAGCTGGGCGGCCTGCCGACCGTCGAACAGCAGAACGCGCTTTTGAAATCGCTCCAGTCGCGCAGCGGACAAAGCCTGAAGGAAGCCGAAGAAACGCTCATCCTCGGCCGCTGGCTCGTCACCGAGGCTAACGGCCCGCAAGCCGCCATTTCGCGCCTCGCGCGGCGCCTTGCGAAGATCGACCGACCGAACGCCCTTGATCCGCTGATGGCCGTGCTCACCGACGTGACGAAAGGGAACCGGGACGGACAGGTATCGGACCGGCAGCGCGATGCCCTGGCCGAAATCGCCCGCGCCTTCAAGGTCAGCTGATCACGGGTGCTGCGACGCGCCTTGTCTCGCCCCGCTCGCTCTTTTAGAAAGCGGGCCGTGAGACAAAGGATATCCCATGCTCGACCTGACCTTTGAAGCCCCGAAACCCAAGGTGATCTCCGG
>JBNKFC010000311.1:0-1636 GCA_050289105.1 Paracoccaceae bacterium
GCGCCGACGGTCGCCATGCACTCCTGGCGCACGATCCGCATCTCGCCCGAGCTGAGGCGCAGCTGGGCATAGCCGCCGTCGCGGCCGACGAACTGGGCGTAGGTGCCGGCGGCGCGCGCCAGCTGGCCGCCCTTGCCGGGCTTCAGTTCGACGTTGTGGACGATCGTGCCGATCGGCATGCCCGAGAACGGCATCGCGTTGCCGGGCTTCACGTCGGTCTTGGCGCCGGCGATCACCTTGTCGCCAACGGCCAGACGCTGCGGCGCGAGGATATAGGCCTGTTCGCCATCCTCGTACTTCACCAGCGCGATGAAGGCGGTGCGGTTGGGATCGTATTCGATCCGCTCGACCGTTGCCGCCATGTCGAACTTGCGACGCTTGAAATCGACGACGCGGTAAAGACGCTTAGCGCCCCCACCCTTGTGCCACATCGTGACCCGCCCGGTATTGTTCCGGCCGCCCGTCTTGGTCAGACCCTCGGTGAGGGCCTTGACCGGGCGACCTTTCCAAAGCTCCGAACGGTCGATCAGAACCAGCCCACGCTGGCCCGGCGTCGTCGGCTTATACGACTTGAGTGCCATGCTTTCTGTCTTCCGTTGCTTTGGACCTGTCGGTCCGTTCCGTTCTAGGGCCCCGTAGGTCCCCAACTGTCAAAAACGCACGGCCCCGGGATCCGGGGCCGCGAGATTCGCCGCCTTCTATCAAAGCCCCGAGGAGACGTCGATAGTGTTCCCCTCTTCGAGGGTGACATAGGCTTTCTTCACGTCGCTCCGCACGCCGGGCTGGCCGCGGAACCGCTTCGTCTTGCCCTTGGTGATGGCGGTGTTCACCGCTTTCACCTTCACGCCGAAGACGGCCTCGACCGCTTCCTTGATCTGCGGCTTGGTCGCGGTTTTCGCCACCTGGAAGACGACCGCGCCGGCCTCGGAGGCCATGGTCGCCTTTTCGGTGATGATCGGCTTGACGATCACGTCGTAATGTTCCGGCTTCACGCTCATTTCAGACGAGCCTCCAGAGCTTCGACACCCGCCTTCGTGAGCACGAGCGTGTCACGCTTGAGGATATCATAGACATTGGCACCCATCGACGGCAGCACGTCGATGCCCTCGATGTTCGCGGCGGCGCGGGCGAAGTTTTCGTTCACGTCGGCACCGTCGATGATCAGGACGCGCTTCCAGCCGAGTTCCTTCGCCGCCTTGGCGAGGATCTTGGTCTTGGCTTCCTTCATGTCGAGGCTCTCGAGAATGATGAGCTGCCCAGCTCCGGCCTTGGCCGACAGCGCGTGCTTGAGGCCGAGCGCCCGGAACTTCTTCGGAAGGTCATGGGCGTGGCTGCGCGGGGTCGGGCCCTTGTAGGTGCCGCCGTGACGGAAGATCGGCGCCTTGCGGGAGCCGTGGCGTGCGCCACCGGTGCCCTTCTGACGATAGATCTTCTTGGTCGAGTAGGACACGTCGGACTTGCCGAGCACCGAGTGGGTGCCGGCCTGTGCCTTCGCACGCTGCCAGCGCACGACGCGGTGCAGGATGTCGGCGCGCGGCTCCAGCCCGAAGATCTCGTCGGAGAGATCGATCGAGCCAGCCTTCTTGGCGTCGAGCTTGATCACATCGAGTTTCATTCTTTCTCTCCTTCGGGCGCG
>JBNKFC010000312.1:0-2070 GCA_050289105.1 Paracoccaceae bacterium
CCTCTTGTCCACCGATCTCCTTCGCTATTCGGCGCTGACCTTCAACGGCCACCGTATCCACTACGATGCCGACTATGCGCGGCAGGTAGAGGGCTACGCGGGGCTTGTCGTGCATGGCCCGCTTCTGGCCCAGCATCTGATGCTCATGGCCGAAGACGCGCTCGGCCCGCTGCAGCACTTCCGTTTCCGCGCGACGTCTCCGCTGATCGCGGGAGAGGACGCGCGGTTTTGCCGGGCGGGCACGCGGTTGTGGGTGGCCGGACCGGATGGCCGGATGTGCATGGAGGCCGAGGCGGGCTGACCGGCCGTGATCCAAAGGAGCGCACGTTCCGGGCGCGCGCTTTTCCTCTCGGACCAGCGCTTGCGCGCTGGCCACTCGGTCAGGCGTCGCGGGGTGCAGGCGTCAGATGTTGTCCTCGACCCGGAAGCCCGCCGGGATCGCGTCGCGGCCCTCGAGCATCAGGTCCGCCATGACCTGCGCCACTTTCGGCGCCATCCCGAAGCCGATCTTGAACCCTCCGTTGGCGACGAACTGCCCATCCTTCCCGGGCCAGGCGCCAATCATGGGCGCGCGGCTTTTCGCCCGTGGACGGACACCGGCCCAGCGCTCGATGACCGGGGCGTCCCGCAGTGCCGGGCAGGTGGTCCGGGCCTCGGCGATCAGGGAATCGAGGCGGTCGTCGGTACTGTCGGGCAGGGCAAATTCGCGTTCGGAGGTCGACCCCACGGCAACCGTCCCGTCATGATGGGGCACGATGTGCACCCCGCCCGCGAACAGCTGCGGCTGCGCTCGCGCCTCACAAGAGAAGAGCGCCGCCTGTCCCTTGACCCCCGTGCCGACGTTCCGGCCCAGATCCTCCGACAGGGCCGAAAGCCCTGCCGTGCCTGTGGCCCAGAGGACTGGGCCAGCGCTTCTCTGTTGCCCCAATACCCCCACCGGAGGCTCCGCGCCTCCCACTTCCACCACGCCGTTTCTTGCGTGAATCGCCGCCACAAGTGCCTTCGCCGCGTCTCTGGGGTGAAGTCGGGCAGTCAGCGTGTCCTCTATGAGCCAGCCTGAAGGGCTGTGCGGCACCCAGCCATCTGCCACCGCGGGCACCACTCGCCACTCCGCCCGGCCACGCCAATGCTCCGCCGCGCCCGCGACCCGCTCCCGCGCCCGTTCCACGGCGGCCGCGTCTGCCAGAGGCTGCAACCGCCCGAGGCGCGCGTAGCCCGGGTCGATGCCCGAAACCTCGGCCACTCCGGCCCAGAAGGCGGGCGCCATGAGAAGGCTGTCGAGCTGGAAATCCTTCTTGGGGTTCCAGTTCTCGGGGACGTGCGGCGCCAAAGCGCCCACGATCCCGCCCGATGACCCGGCGCCGATCCGCTCGCGCTCCACCAGACGGACGGATGCTCCGCGCCGGGCGCATTCCCAGGCGATGCTCAGCCCGAATATGCCCCCCCCCATCACCGTCACATCAGCGATTGCCATTGGCCCGCCCTTCGCCTAACTGCCGCCCGAAGGGGTAAGCCAGATGGCAGCGAAGGACCAGAGCGAGCAGGTCGTGTGGCACGAGGACGGAGTGCCTCTGTCCTCGCTGTTCGACGATCCCTATTTCTCGATCGCCGATGGTCTGGCCGAGACGCGCCACGTCTTTCTCGCCGGGAACGGACTTCCGGACCGCTTCCGCGACGGAGTCCGCATCGCCGAGCTAGGTTTCGGCACCGGGCTGAACCTTCTGGCCACGGTCCTCCTCTGGACGCAATCGGGCGCACCGGGGCGACTGTCCTACACGAGCTTCGAAGCGTTCCCGATGCCGCCCGCGGACATGGCCCGGGCGCTTTCGGCCTTCCCCGAGGCCAAGGCGGTGGCAGGACCGCTTCTCGACGCCTGGGCGGCGGGTAGGCGCCGGTTTTCGCTCGGCACCGTCGATGTCGACGTCGTCGAAGGTGATGCGCGCCTCACGCTGCCACGCTGGGAGGGCCGCGCTGACGCTTGGTATCTCGACGGGTTCTCACCCGCGAAGAACCCCGAGCTTTGGTCGGAGGACCTGATGGCGGAGGTCGCCCGTCACACCGCGCCGGGCG
>JBNKFC010000313.1:0-2726 GCA_050289105.1 Paracoccaceae bacterium
ATCCAGAAAGCAGAACGGGCGCCCTCGGGCGCCCGCTTGGTAATTCGGTAGACCCGGCCGGGTCAGGACGTCGGATCAGTTGCCTGCACTGGCTGCAGCCGGTGCGGCGGCCGGCTTTGCCGCGCCGCTCGTGGCAAGCGGATCTTCCTGACGCTGCACCGATCCTTCGAAATGCGCACCCGATTCGATCGCGATCGTCTTGTGAATGATGTCGCCTTCGACGCGCGCAGTGGAGGTCAACCGCACCTTGAGGCCGCGCACCCGGCCGATCACGCGTCCGTTCACGACGATGTCGTCCGCGACGATCTCGCCCTTGATCGTGGCGCTTTCGCCTACGGTCAGGAGATGGGCGCGGATATCGCCCTCGACCACGCCTTCGACCTGGATGTCGCCCGAGGTCTTGACGTTGCCGGTGATCGTCAGGTCCGAGGACAGAACCGACGCCTGAGGCTTCGACTTCGGTGCGCTCGAGGCATAGTCGAAAGACGGCTTCGACGCGGCGGCGTCGGGGGCCTTCGGCTGGTCGGTCTCGGCACCAGCTTTCGGTCCGGGTTCGTTGATCCTGCTTTTAGAAAACATTGTTAGCCGCCTTGATAAACGTCATCGGGTTTACTGCAGAGCCATTGACGCGAACCTCATAGTGAAGATGGGTCCCGGTCGAACGGCCAGTATTCCCCATATCACCGATCCTGTCGCCGCGCGAGACCTTTTGGCCGACCTCGACGCGCACTTTCGAGAGATGACCATAACGTGTTTCTAGTCCGAACTCGTGGCGGATCCTCACCAGGTTGCCATAGCCCGATTCCCAGCCGGCATGCACGACGGTACCGTCGGCGGTCGCATAGACCGGCGAGCCGAGCGCGCCGGCAAGATCCGTTCCTTCGTGCATCCGTCCCCAGCGCCGGCCGAAGCCGGAAGTGTAGCGGAACGAGGTCTTGAGCGGCATCGCAAAGGGCGCCTTCTCCACCGCGAGCCGGTAGAGGTTCATGCGGTCCAGCCCTTCCAGGATCCGCCCCGCACGCTCGGAATCGGGGTCGCCACCCGGCGCGATCATCGGCGCAAGCGGGCCGAGCGGGCCGCCCTGGCCGGAATAGCCACGCCGGACCTGGTTGATCAGGTCGTCGGGGTCGAGGCCGGCGGAAGAGAACATCTTGTCGAGCGGCGCCATCGAGATCGTGACCGCCTCTTCGAGGCTGGCGAAAATGTCGTCGTGGCGTTCTTCGAGCAGCTTCATCTCGTAGGCGATCTCGTCCGCCTCGGCTTTCGCGTCATCCGCCACCTGCGCCATCGCGTCGCGTTCCGTGGCGGTTCGCCCGAGTGCCGTGGTGACAAAGGTGAGCGTCTCGGCCACGTCCTCGGGACTCGTCCCGCCATTGGCGGCAAGCTGCGGGCCCTCGGAGGCTGCGGCGGCCAGGTCGGCCACGTGCTGACTGGCCTCGTCGCGTTCGGTCATCGTGCGCCGGAGCGTCGCCTGGATCACTCCGATCCCGGTCTCCAGTTCCTTGCGGCGCTCTTCCGAGGCCAGAAGGGCCGACTGCATCGTCGAAACCTGTTCGAGCGCGAGGGCAAAGCGCTCCTGCGCGGCAAGCGCCTCGTCCGCGCGCTTGTCGCGCTCGACCGACAGTGCGTCGAGTCGTGCCTCGTACATCGCCTGTTCACGCCGCGCCTGTTCGCGGGCATTTCCCGATCCGATCGAATCCATCAGCAGGATCGCCGTAGCGACGATCGTCCAGGCGAGCACGACCGCCGAGCCGGCCAACGCGACAGCCTGCGTCATCGGGCGGAGCCGCACGAACCTTGTTTCGGTATCGGAGCGAAGGAACAGGCGCTGTTCCGGAAGTCGACGTTCGAGTGCCGCGTGAAAACGGCCGATGACACGTGCTGGCAAGCCTGCCCCCGTTATTTGGTCATCCAGAGAGACGGACACAAATCCCCATCGCGCCCGTCCCCTAGGCCTTAGCAACCGAGCCACGGCCTCGCAAGGCGTTTGAGCCGGTGGGTTGGAGGAGTGGCCGGAACGCGCCGGAGTCGGCGAAATCCTGCCGATGGAGGCGGAGAATTCTTTCGTGATTTCTTAACGTTCAGCGGAAACCCGCGGTGCCCGGCGCCTCTGCCACCTCTTCGGCGAGCGGCCAGTAGAAATCCGGCGGGAGGCCGGCCTCGGCGCGCTTTTCCTCATTGAAGGGCGGCTTGAGCGGGCCGTGGAAATACTGTCGGACGAGGCCGTGAAAGACCTCCTTGGGATCGAGGCCGCCGCGTCCGCAGAGCCAGTTGAACCACTTCACGCCATAGGCGACATGGCCGACCTCTTCGGCATAGATCGTCCGGAGCGCGGCGGTGGCCTCCGCGTCTTCCGCCTTCTCGAAGATACCGATCATCCCCGGCGTTACGTCCAGTCCGCGCGCCTCCAGCACCATCGGCACGACAGCGAGCCGTCCGAGAAGGTCATGCGCTGTATCCTCGGCAGCGCGCCACATGAAGGCATGGGCGGGCAGGGCACCATAATGGCTTCCCAGCCGTTCGAGGCAGTCGCACAGAAGATTGAAGTGCTTCGATTCCTCGTCGGCCGATTTTACCCAGTCGTCATAGAAGCCCAATGGCATCGGCACGTCGGTGAACCGCGCGATGATGTCCCAGTGCAGATCTACGGCATTCAGTTCGATATGGGCGAGCGCGTGCAAGAGCGCGATCCGGCCTTGCGGACTTCCGGTCCGGCGCCGTGGCAC
>JBNKFC010000314.1:0-15895 GCA_050289105.1 Paracoccaceae bacterium
TGGACGAGCACGAGCGGCTATGGGGATCTCTTCCGGTGCTTCCTAAGAGGGGTTAAGAAGAATGCAGCAGGAGAGGCTTCTTCTATCCTCTCCCTCTCGTAACCTTCTGTTTCTCCATTACTTATACCTATTAGAAGACCCATAGCATACTGGGAGCGGTCCCCTGTTCTGAAGTATGCCTACCCATCCTCTTAAACACCCAGCCCAGTGCCCTGGAGATCCCCCGAAGCAGCCGGTAGCAAGTGGGGCACTATCCACGATGCCGCGTCGGGCCTTCCCGACGACGTCCTCGAAGACGGCGTTGAGTTCCGCCACCTTCGTCCGGGCGATCTTCGCGTCCCCTGTTCGCAGCGACTGTTTGAGGGCCGGGATGCCCAACAGCGGGCGGATGAGGGAATCTGAAGAGAATCTCCGAACAGCCCTTTAGAAGGAAGTCCGCTGATCCATCAAAACCAAGTCCTGAGCGTTCCTTGGCTGCATTCCCAGTAGCTTTCGCCAAGCGGCGAAAATTCCGGGGTGCCGCCCAGCAACGCCGCAAAGAAGTGGGTATCGCTTTCCTCTTTGACGATCAGCGCGAAATACATCGACGCAGCCTGAAAGGACCATCTCTTCAACTCAGCGACGCAATCTTCCTGGTCCGGGAACTCTCGGATATTGGTCGCGTTCTTCTCAGCCCGCGCCTTTTCCATGGCGGCATAAAGCGAGGCTCTCTGCTCTTGCGGTACTTCCAGCGCCCCTACCATGCTGATGGATGGCTCGTATCCCTGATCGGCGGCAAGTCTGAACACTGAAAGGGCTTTTTCTGTGTCCCGTGAAACGCCGAATACTCCCCAAGTCGCGAACATGCCAAGGAAATGAAGTGCGTCCGGAAATCCGTAGTTTGCCGCTTTCGCCATATACCGAACTGCGAACTCGTCGCTCTGGGCCTCGACGCCGTATCCAACCGCGTACATCTCGCCGAGCCGGACCATCGCCCGTAGATGCCCACCGTCCGCGGCCTTCTTGTACCAGATCACCGCGTCGGCTAAACTGACCTTCTTGCTGTAGCCGTTTTCATAGGCCAGTGCGAGGGCGTATTGAGCCACCGCATCGCCCTCCTTCGCCATGGGCTCCAAGATGGAGAGAGCTTCCTCGTACCTGTGAGCTTCGAAAGCGGCAATCGCATCCTGGCGCGCATCCGCAACCCGGACTTCGCTCGCCTCGCCCCCCGCATTTCCTGCCATGGCGATGCAACTGGTTGCGGCGAGCGCAGCCCTTCTAAGCCATAAAAGTCCCATTAATAAATTATGACTGCAATTCTCGTTCGAGATCTTGACGCACATCAACTGGCGCCTAGCGCATGAAGGCCTTGAGAGTATGGACGTGAGTGTACGACACGAGGAAGCTGTCGTGGACGCAGAGGGAGAGGAGCCCGAGTGCGGTAAATCGACCAATGACCCGCTCTGCGATATGGGCGTCTACGGTCATCAACCGGATGCCTTGGCCAGGAGCGGCAGTGGCTACCGCTCGCCCGCCCTCTCATGAGGAGCGATGGTATTTCTCGATAGCAGCCGTACAGGCCGGTGACGGTCCTTGGGGTCCACCATAATTCCGTCCGGCCACGCGGAAATCAGGATCGACCGCGCCGAAATCCGGCTCACGCTGTTTCAAGTAGGCGGCTATGGCAGGGGTCTTCGGCAAATCTTGGGAGTATCCGAACCAAAATACCATTTCACTGAGCAGTTCCGCTTCGGCCTGCGTGCAGTGCTGCCGGAGATAATCGTAGTAGCCATTCAATTCGGCGACGAAGTCCGCTGTTGCTTTCCCCCGCTCAGTCGGCGGAAGGTATTGAAAAGCCGTGCCCAATTCTCTTTGAACTTCACTAGCGGGGAAGTTTGACGGCACAAATTTGAGATCGAGCTGTGTTTGAGATGTGTTTGCGCAGGCAACTAACGCAAAGACCCCAACGGAGTTCATGATCCTCATGGTTCACCTTTCGAATACACGACATCATGATGCCTCCGTTCGCTCAACAGCGAATTGATCGTGATCATCGGCGCATCTGTTGGTCTGCGCGCCCTCATG
The DNA here is from genome assembly GCA_050289105.1 of Paracoccaceae bacterium. GTDB lineage: Bacteria > Pseudomonadota > Alphaproteobacteria > Rhodobacterales > Rhodobacteraceae > Albidovulum. The sequence continues at coordinate 2,065 of JBNKFC010000314.1, forward strand.
CGGGTGCTTCACGTCGGTTTCTCTGCCGCAAAGGGACGGACCACGACGCGCTGAGCTCATTCGCTGCCCTACCCAGACTGCAAAATAGCTGGCTGTGGATGGCCGGGACGCAGCAGGGTGAAGCACTGCCGGCAGCAACTCGACACGCCAGGCCGATCAATCCCGGCTCCGAGGCCGCAGGATCGCCGGGCCGTAAATCAGCGCGAAGCCGCCGAAGGCCGCGATCCAGGTGAGGGCCGACAGGCTGTGCAGGAGCGTTGCCTGATCGGGCCAAAGACCGGCGGCGAGGCGCGCGATGATCGCCGTCAGCAGCGCGAGAAATAGCGCAAGGGTGCCCTTGCCTGCCGACAGCTCCTGTCCGGTATGGCCAAGCGTCGCACGGGTCATGACCGCGAGCGTCATGGTTCCGATGGCGCCTGCCATCCAGAGATGCTGCGCTGACGCACCGCCGAAAAGTCCGGGCACGAGGATCGACACGGCAAGCGTGACTGCGCCGAGTGGCAGGAAAAGATAGCCGAGATGGAGGATCCACAGGAGCGGCTCGGCCCGCGTCCGGTCGCCGGCCCATCTCGCGAGCCGTCCGAGATGCATCACCCCGGCGGCCAGAAGCAGCGCCGCCGTCGCTTGCGTGTCAGGAGCCGCGATCCAGGCGGCAAGCGCGGCGAGCAGAACCAGCAGCGCGATCTTGTCGAAGCGTTGCATCGGAGGCACCGGCAGCCGCCCCGGCCCTTGGCGCACCAGCCAGTTCCGAGTGAAAGACGGAACGATGCGCCCACCGATGACCGCGATCATCATCAGGGCCGCACCGAGGCCGGTCCGAAGTCCATATCCTTGCGCGGCATAAACACCCCCCGCGGCTTCCCAATGGAAGACCACATTGGCGAGCGTAAAGATGGAGAGCATGACAAGCACGATCAGGTTGCGCCAGTTCCGGCCGGCGATGATCTCACGCGTCAGGACACCCGTCAGCGCCACGGGCATGGCAAGGTCGGCGATCGCCACGGCAAGGGGAGGCAGGCCGGCCGAAAATAGGACGGCCGCACGCCCGCAAACCCAGAGCGCGAAAAGCCCGCCGAGCGACCAGCCGACGATCGGCAACTGCCCGGTCCAGTTGGGAACCGCGGTCAGCAGAAAGCCGGCGATGACGGCCATGACATAGCCGAACAGGAATTCGTGCGCGTGCCAGCTTACCGGATCGAGCCGTGCCGGAAGGTCGAGGGCGCCCGAGAGCGCCGAAATCCAGAGCGCCATGGCGAGCGCGGCCCAAATGGCGGCGCCGAGGAAAAAGGGCCGGAAGCCAAAGCTGAGGATCGCGGGGCCGCGCCAGGCGCGCATCCGTTCCGCTGTGGTGGTCATTCTGTCGTCCATTCGGATTGCATCCCTGCCTCGGTCAGGATCAGGTCAAGCGGGATGTCATGGGGTTGCGGATAGATCGTCTGGAGCCGGGCGGCTTCGAAACCGACTCCGATCACGAACGGGCGCGGCTTCAGGGCTGCCAGCGTGCGGTCGAAATAGCCTCCGCCGTAGCCGAGCCGATAACCCTCTTCCGTCCAGCCGACGAGCGGCGCGAGCGTGATCTCGGGCGTGACCTCGGGCGCGTCTGGCGGCGGGACGGGGATGTTCCAATCGCCGCGCACCATCTTCATCTCCGGTGTCCAGCGGCGGAAAGTGAGTGGAGCGGCCTTTGTCTCGACGATCGGCAGCGCGACGAGCACGCCGACCGCATGCAGTTCGGCCATCAGTGGGCGCAGATCCGGCTCGCCCTTGATCGGCCAGTAGGCAGAGAACGCGCGGCCGCGCGCGTCGCCCCACCGCTCCTTCAGCACCTCGCGGAGAAGCGTCATGAGCGCCGCACTGATCGCCTGCCGAACCGCCACCGGGACCTCCTGCCGCTCTGCGCGCAGGCGGGTCCGCTCGGCATTGCGCCAGCGCGCAACGTCGCGGGCCTGATCTGGATCGACCGCAAGCGGGTCGAAATAGTCCGGCGCGACCTCGGCCGCGTAGCAGGGAGGAGAGGAAAAGCCGCTCCGGCAGCGGAAATTGTCAGGATCGTCGCTCACGCCACCGCCTCGCGGTCGTTGGAACCCATCTCTGCTAGAATTGTCCGGGCTTCCGCCTCGATGGTCCCGACCCGTTCTGCCGCCGGCACAATGTCGCCGATCGCGCCGGCGCCGGTCCCGGCGTAGAGCGCCATAGCCTCAAGGTCGCCGACCGTGGTCCGCAAAGGCGAATCCGTGCTGAACCGCAGGCGTGGCTGGCCGTCGTCCCAGGCGATCACCTCGCGCGGCAGGGTTTCGGGATCGTGTCCCAGGTAGTTGCCATTCAACTCCTCGATCACGCTGGTGGCAATCACCCGGACCGCTGCCCCCTTCGGCCAGTTCAGCACAAAGACGTCGGTCAGTACCGTGTCGGTTCCGCTCGACTCCACGATCCGTGCCTTGTGATAGGGATGGGCGAAGCTCTCTTCGGTCGCAAGGAACGCGGTGCCGCACTGGATGCCCGCTGCACCCAGGGACAAGGCCTTCGCGAGGTCGGCTCCCGTCGCTAGCCCGCCAGAGGCGACCACCGGAACCTTGACCGCGTCGAGGATGGCCTGCGTCAGCGCGAAGACCGGGCTGCGGCCGTGGACGTGGCCGCCTGCCTCGACGCCTTGCGCGATGATCACATCAGCCCCGGCATCTTCCGCAATCCGCGCGGCTTCGAGCGTTCCGACCTGGTGCAGGACCTGGCACCCCGCGCGCTTTACCCTCGCCAGCACGTCCGGCATGACATCCCAGAAGAAGGTGAAGGCCGGCACGCCGAGGTCGAGGCAGCAACCGATCTGCGCATCGAGAAGCAGTGGCTCTGTCGCCGCAGGGATCACATTGACGGCGAAGGGTCGGTCGGTCGCGCGTTTCAGTGCCGTCACTTCTTCGGTAATCAGCGCCGGACTCTCGCGCACCATGCCGAGCATTCCGTAGCCGCCGGCATTCGCGACCGCAGCCGCAAGTTCCCAGTGTGACACGCCCCCCATTCCCGCGAGAAGGATGGGAAGGTCGCATCCGAGGAGACCGCAGAGCGGCGTGCGCAGGGGGGGTCTGTCAGACATGTCAGGCATTCCTCCTTTGTGCCTCCTCTATCCGCTTGCGCAGGACGTTCCTGAGCACTGCCGCGTTGTTCTTCGCCTCGTCCTTCGAAGCATAGAGGAGTGTGAGCACATCTTCCCGTGCATATCCGGCGAGTTCACTCACCAGGTCGCCCTTGGACGACAGCTCTTTGCAATATCGGACCGCAAATTCCTCCCACCGCGCCGGGTGGGCATGGAACCAGTGTCGCAATTCGTCGCTGGGTGCGATCTCGCGGCACCAGGAAAAGAGCCGGGCGCGGTCCTGAGCGATGCCGCGCGGCCAGAGACGGTCGACCAGAATCCGCTTGCCGTCCGACACGCGTGCGGCCCGGTAGATCCGCTTGATGCGGATGCGCTCTGAAGGGTCGTCTGGTGCGGATGGCCGCTCGGGCATCAGGCCTCTCGTGTCCAGATATCATCAAGCAGTTCAACCGCTTTGAGCGAAAGTGCCCAGGCCGCGCCGGGGAGCATCTCTGCTGCGATCCAGATTGCCTCCATGGTCTGTTCGCCCGTCGCATCCTCGCGCCGCGCGGCCTTCACAAGCACTTTCGTCGGCTTCAGGAGATGCAGGTCAGACATGGCGCGCTTTCGGTGCCTCGACCTGCGGGAACAGAACGTCGTTCTCAAGCTGGATATGCGCCTCTAGCTCTCCGATGAACGCGCCCAGTTCCGCGTAAAGCCGTGTCCAGCTCGGGCAGGCGCCGTCGGGCGGGGTCAGGCTGTTGGTCAATTGCAGGATCCGCGCGATTTCGGAGGCGTGGTCGTCGTGATCGTCCCGCATCGCGGCGATCGGCGCTTCGAGTCCGGAGGCCGCCCCGCAGATGGCCGGAAAGAGGATCAACTCCTCCTTCTTCATGTGAACCTCGAGTTCCCCGATCATCCGGCGCAGAAGTGCAGAGAGGCCCTCGGGGACATCCTCGTCGCCGAAATGCACCGTTTCGACCTTCTCGGCCAGTGCCGCCAGTTCAGGAAGCGCGGCGCGGTGCCGGGCATGATAGCGCGTTTCGATGTAGCGGGTGAGGTCAGCGGGGTTCTCGGGGATCGTCATGTCGGTCTTCTCCGGTCATTTCAGGGACGGCACGGTTCGCGGCCGGGCGTCTTCGACCGCCATGAGAAGCGAGCGTGCGATGCGTTCCGCGCAGGCGATGACGTGGGCGGCCCCTTCCGCGGGGCAGGTTTCCGCGGCGGTCCTGCGAAAGAGCGCCAGCCAGCGTTCGAAATGCGCCCACTCTATCGGGAGCCCCGCATGTGCCGGCACCGGCGCGCCGCGGTAACGGCCCGTCATCAGGGCAACCGAGGACCAGAACGCCACCATGCGGTCGAGATGTGGCCCCCAGTCGCGGATCCGCGCCTCGAAGATCGGGCCGAGCACCGCGTCGGTGCGGACCCGGGCGTAGAAGCGATGGACGAGCGAGGTCAAGATGTCCTCGTCGAGCCCCGTCCGGTCGATCAGCGCCGCAGTCATCTTGGGGCGGACGGATCGCAAGACCGTTTGATCTTGGGCGGCGTCGTGCATCGCGGGCCTCCTGCGGTTCGGCTTGCGTTTCTGTGTAGACCTGTTAATTGGTATTGTAAATACTTATTCAGCGGAGACCACCTGAACATGCGTCTGACTTCCTTCACCGATTACGGGCTGCGCATGCTGATGCGCATGGCGAGCGCGCCGGGAACCGCCTTCTCGACCGCTGATCTGGCCGAGGAGTTCGGGCTCTCTCGCAACCATCTCACAAAGATCATGCAGCAGCTCGCGCGCGGCGGGGTCGTCGAGACCCGGCGCGGCGGTGGCGGCGGGGCCGTTCTTAGCAAGGATCCCGCAGAGGTGCGCCTCGGCGATGTCGTGCGGCTGCTGGAGGAAGGGCAGGCACTGGTCGAATGTTTCGGCCCAACCAGCGGCGACTGCACGATCGAGGGTTGTTGCCGGCTGAAAGCGCGGCTGCGCCACGCCGAGGAACGGTTCATGGAGGATCTCAACCGCTCGACCCTCAGGGACATTGCCCTGCCAGTCAGGGACGCTGCGTGACAAGGGAAGGTGCCGTGGAATGGCCGGAACCCTGAGCGCTGGCGAACCGCAGATCGCCTTCCTGCTCTCGACGCTTCTGGCGCTTCTCGGCTTCGTCATGGCCGCCGCCGCACGCCATGGCTGTTCACGGGTTCATGGCGCTTGTCCTCGGGCTCGGCCTTGTGTTTATCGTGGGCGGCGCCCTTCACGATCTGCCGCCCCCGACAAACCGGGTGCGCCGAAACTACGATGCGCCGACGCGGTTCGGCATCGCGATGATGCTCATCTGGGCGATGATCTGCATCGCTGTCGGCGTATGGGTTGAGCCCAAAATCTTTGTCGCCAACTGGTACTACCTAACCTTTATCTTGGCCCTGGCGATGCTGCGCATCGTCAACCAACTCGCCCTGCCGATGCAGCTCACCTCGGCCGAGAGCTTCCCGATCTGGTCGGGCGTTCAGGATGCCATGGTGTAGTGGTGGCACGGCCACAACGCGGTCGCATTCTTCCTGACCGCCGGGTTTCTGGTGATGCTCTACTAGTTTCTACCCGTGCGTTCGGGCAGGCCGATCTGGTCCTGCCGGCTGTCCATCGTCAGCTTCTGGGGAATTACCTTTTTCTACATCTGGGTGGGCTCGCGCCACCTGCACTACACTGCGCTGCCCTACTGGGCGCAAACGCTCGGCATGACCTTCTCGGTGATGCTGCTGGTGCCAAGCTGGGCCTCGGCCGGCAACGCCATCGCCACGCTGAACGGCGCTTCGCACAAGGTGCGCGACGACCGACGCTGCGCTTCATGTTCGTGGCAGCGGCGAAGATGCCGGGCGATGGCGCCTGAGGTTCTTCCATGAAGGGCGCGCGTTCCGCCTGACCGTGAGCGCGGACGCCCAAGTTCTGAAACGGTCAATTTTTTTCGACGTACGCTCGGTTTCCTCGTTCATATCCTGACGCGACGCAATTGCCGGGGCGTCTCTCACCCGAAAAAATCCCCGTTCACGGGAACCTTTTCTGTCCAGTCGCTGAAACAGTATGTTCAGGGCGGGTTCGACGCGATCTTTCCGTTCGATGGGGCGCGGTGCCGCGACATGGCGGAGCGGGTCGTCGCCGGTTTGCAGGCGCGGGGCATGCTCTGAGACTGTAACGCCCGTCAGTGACGCCCAACGGGAGACCGTGTTCCGCGCGCCGGGCGTGACGCATTCGTTTGAAATGCAGATCCTGTCTGGACTTTTCCCGCATGCTCCCATCTGTGTCGAGCTCGCGCGGAACGGGCCGGATCATGCCACTAGAGAGTAACCACACATCCCGGCTGCACCGCCGGTTCGCGGCATTTGGCCCAGCGATAGGTCGGGGTGCGCCTCTCGATCTGGCGCGAGGGCCGCTCGGGGCGGGCTTGGCGTTCGTCATTTGCGGGTCGCTGCTGCTCTTGCCGTCGCTCCATCATTGGGACGGGTTCTTCCTGATCGCACCTTTTGGCGCGTCGGCAGTCCTGCTCTTCGCTGTTCCGAACAGCCCGCTTGCCCAGCCATGGTCGGCGATCGTGGGGAACGGCATTTCCGCCCTAATGGCCGTTCTTGTCCTTTCTTTCGTGCGAGAGCCGGTGAGTGCCGCGGCGCTGTCGCTCTGCCTCGCGATCTTCGCGATGGTGCTGTCGCGGTCGCTGCATCCGCCGGGCGGAGCGGTGGCGCTGGTCGCGGCGCTCGATCCGCATCTGATCGACCGTCTGGGCTTCGGTTTCGTAATCGCGCCCGTCCTCGCAGGAACGGCCGTGCTCGTCGGGCTGGCGATCATCTGGCACCGGCTGACGGGACGGACCTACCCCTTTCGCCAACCGCATGCCGGTGGCCCTCATGGCACCACGGACAAGATGCCGGCCGAGCGGCTAGGTCTCGGGCCGGATGACTTGCGTCAGATCCTCGACGCACATCGTCAGTCCAGCAACCTCGGGGTTGAGGACTTGGGGCGGCTGATCGCTGCGGCGGAACAATTGGCGGCGGCCCACCAGATCGACGCGCTGAAATGCGAGGAGTTCATGTCGCGCGATCTCGTGACGGTTTCCCCCGGCACGCCTCTTGGCCGCGTTGGCGCGCTCTTCCGCAAGCACGGCTTCACGTCCATTCCGGTGGTGACAGGAGCCGACCGGCTGGAAGGGGTCATCTTCCAGATCGATCTGATCCGCAGCGCCCGCCGCAGGGCACGCCGCCATCATGGCGGCTTCTTCGCGGCACTGACTCAACTGAGCAGCGCCGCCGGTCGTAAGGCACCGCGCGCCCGCGATATCATGTCAGTGGGCCTTCCTGCCGTTACGAAAAATACCCCGGTCGGCACATTGCTGCCCCTGCTCGAAGATGGGCGCGCCGAAGCCGTGCCCATCATGGAAGGGGACCGCATCATCGGCATCGTAACGAGATCCGACCTGGTGTCCGCCCTGGCCCGCAACGCCGCACGGTCGAAAAGGTTGTAGAGCGCGCGGTTTCGCCCTAATAGGCGCGCGTTTTTCGCGGCTTGTGCGAAGGGGCCAAGCCCGGAGATCGCCAACCCTTCGAAACGCCGGGCGAAGAACGTCTGATGTCTGCGTTAGGGCTTGCGGCACCCGCATGCCGCCACCCGTTTGCCGGGTGATTGGTCCGCGAGTTTTGTCCACTGCCGGGCGTATCGGCGCATGGCCTCGTTCAGATCCGGGTTTGCCTGCAGGGTTTGGGGCATGTGGGGACCGTCCCGAATACGGCCAAGAGAGCGGCGCCTTGACTCGTCCCCGTCGCGCTGCCCGTGTTCGTGACAGGACTTTTCGATGCAACGGCCAGCATTGCGCAATAGTCCGAATTGCGCGCGAAAGGACCTTCAACCACGACTGTCCCCTTGTCGCCGATCAGGTCAAGGCAACGCTTCGTGACGAGGGCGAGGCAGTAGCTCGTCGCGACCATGCGCGAGCCTGACCCCAACTGTGGTTCGCGAGGGGTCCAGTGCGACATCTGCCCTTGGAAAGGCCCGGTATCGGTGACCGCGACCGGAAGGAGCATGATGCGCTCCGCCAGAGCGGTTTCCTTGTCGGCATCCGCAGGTTCGGCGTGGCGGCCGGAGACAACGATGTCGAACTCCCACCCGCCCATGAACCTTGCCGAAGGAACCGGATTGCCCAAGGCGTTCACGTTCATCAACACGTTCTTGGCAGGATCAAGCGTTACAGGCTTGCCGCCGATCGACATCGATATGACCCAGGTGCCGGTGGACACGACGGAAAACGGCCAGTGCGCCGAGGAGGAATTGCCAGTGGCCTTCAAGGTCGAAAAGCGGCCTGGGAGGGCCGGGCAGAACGACATTCGGCCGTGTGACGACGGCGAATTCGGACAGATCCGAGGTAACGACCAGCGCGAGTTTCGCGTTGGTCTTGCCGTTGTCGATGACGGCGACGTGTCGGGACCTGATCATGGCATGTGAAAGACGGTAACGAGCGGGACCGCCACCGGCTCGTTGTCCGGCTTGGTCTCCATGATGTCGGCCATATGCGCCCACCAGCGCTTCATCACCCGATGCGAGGGCAGGTCGGTCATCTTGTGATCTTCGGTGCGCCAAAGCACGCCGAACAGCGTGTTCGTCTCGGCGTCGAGATGGATCGAATAGTCCGAAACGCCCGCCTCTTTCAGAAGCTCGACCAGTTCGGGCCAGATCGCGTCGTGCCGTTTCTGGTATTCCTCGCGCCGTCCCGGATTGAGCCGCATCTTGAAGGGGTATTTCTCCATCATCCCCTCCGTGCCATGGCCCAAAGCCGGGGCGGCGCGATCACTCCGATCAGCAGCAGGCCAATGAAGATCGACATGACGATACCTGGAACGTTCAGAACACCAAGTCCGAAGGTGACCAGCCCCATGACGAAGGCGGCGATCACGACGCCGGGGATCGAGCCCGGCCCGCCGAGGGTGTTGACGCCGCCGAGAACGACCATCGTCACGACCTCCAGCTCCATCCCGAGGCCGATGGAAGGCCGCGTGGAGCCGAGGCGCGAGGTGGTGCATACCGCAGCAAGGCCAGACATGAGGTCCGTCAGCAGGAACAGGATGAACTTCACCCTCTGCACCCGGATTCCGGAGAAAAGCGCCCCGGTCGCGTTGTTGCCGATGGCATAGATCGCGCGGCCGAAATTCGTCTTGTGCAGCAGCACGCCGTATATCGCGGCGAGGATAAGGAACAGCACGAACTCGAAACTCAAGACCCAGACGACGTAGCCCTACCCGAAATAGTCGAACCCCGCCGGGTAGCCGCCGTCGAAGCCCTGAGACGTGTCCACCCCGAACGAAGAAGAGCAGCCGTCAACTGGCCCGAGGAACCCGGCCGTCGCGGACTTCGGTCGTATGTCCGGACACGGGATTGTGACTCTCGGCCATCCATCCGCGCGCTTACGCTAACGGTTCCAGAAACAGGGAGATACGACATGAATGCTCCGTATGGACTGTCCCGCCGCCACGTGCTCCTCGCTGGTGCCGCGGCGCCGCTGGTCGCAGTCGCTCCGCGCGAGGTTCGGGCGAAAGCGGGATTGATGGGCGCGGCCACGCCGCTCTACAACCGCTTCCGGCACGGCGATTTCGACGTGACGACGCTTCTGGCCGGCACGAGACCCGTCGAGGACCCCCAGACGATCTTCGGCCTGAACGTCAGTGCGGAGGAGTTCGGATCCGTCTCGGAAGCCGCATTCATCCCAACGACCGTTGCCCAGTTCTTCTTCACGCCGACGGTCGTGAATACGGGGGACGCATTGGTGCTGTTCGACACCGGACTGGATGCGGCCGGTATCACCGCCGCACTGGCGGGCGCAGGCTACACGCCTGATCAGGTCGATATCGTCGTCCTCACCCACATGCATGGCGACCATATCGGTGGTCTCAACTCAGACGCGGGCGAGACCTTTCCGAATGCCCGCTTCGTGACGGGTGCCGTCGAGCACAACCACTGGATGGGGGCCGGAAACGAAGGGTTTGATGCCAAGGTTCGGCCTCTGAACGACCGGATGACCTTCCTCGATGACGGTGGCGCCGTCGTGCCCGGGATCACTGCAATCTCGGCCCACGGGCATACGCCGGGACATATGGGCTACATGATTGAAAGCGGCGGCAAGGGGCTGGTGCTCATCGCCGACACGGCGAACCACCCGGTCTGGTCGCTCGCCCATCCCGATTGGGAGGTGAAGTTCGACATGGACAAGGCGGCCGCCGCAGCCGCGCGCCGCAAGGTGCTCGGCATGATCGCTGCCGACCGGTTGCCCTTCATCGGCTACCACATGCCGTTCCCCGCGACCGGCTTTATCGAGGCTGCCGGGGACGGGTTCCGCTACGTGCCGTCGTCCTACCAGTTGATGCTTGGCTGAAATCTCGGCGCGGCCGGGGGCGTCCCGGCCGCGGTCTTCCGGGTCGTCTCTGTCCTCGAAGCTGACATTTACGTGTCCGCGACGAGAAGGCGTTTGAGTGGCTGGGCCTAAGTCAGCCCGCCTTCCCAGGGCGTGTTTTTCCTGTAGGGTCTGGGCAAGTGACCTGACCGCGAGGACCCATGCGCCCGATCCTGACAGTCACCCTGAACCCAGCACTCGACCTCGCCACCTCGGTCGAGTCGGTCCGCCCCGGTCCCAAGCTGCGCTGCGCGGCGCCACGGGTTGATCCCGGTGGCGGCGGCATAAACGTCGCCCGGGTCATCGTGCGGCTTGGGGGAGCGGCGGGCGCCTTCGTCGCCCTTGGCGGCGCGACCGGCGAGCGGCTGGCGGCGGCCCTCGCGGCGGAGGGCATCGCGGCCGATCGCTTTGCCGCCCCTGGCGAGACCCGCGAAAGCCTCGCCGTGACGGATCGCGGCACCGGCAAGCAATACCGCTTCGTCATGCCTGGCCCCGACTGGACCGAGGCGGAAGCCCAGGCGGCACTGCGCGCCGTTGCCGCGGCGACCGAGGCGAAGGCGCTTGTGGTCTTGTCGGGAAGTCTGCCCGTGGGTTTCCCCGAAGATGTTCCGGCCGTTCTGTCTGAGCTGCTTGCGCCGCTCGGTGCACTGCTTCTTCTCGACACGTCCGGCTCGACACTTGCTAGAGCTGCGCGTCCGAAGACGCCCGCCCACGTCCTTCGCATGGACGAGGCGGAGGCCGAGGCGCTGGCCGGCAGCCGGCTGAAGACCCGAGGAGATACGGCGGATTTCGCCGAGGCGCTCGTGCGTCAGGGCGCGGCCCGCATCGTCGTCATCGCGCGCGGCGCCGACGGTTCGATTCTTGCCACGGCCACCGAGCGCTGGTTCGCCAAGGCCGCCGATGTCCCGGTGAAAAGCAAGGTCGGTGCCGGTGACAGTTTCCTCGCGGCCTTCACGCTGGCCTTGGCCCGTGATGCGCCGTTGCCCCAGGCGCTTCAGGAGGGAATGGCGGCGGCCAGCGCCACGGTGATGACGGAAGCGACGGAACTTTGCCGGCCCGAGGACGTCCGAAGGCTGATCTCAGCCTGCCCGGTGAGTGCCGTCTGATCCGACTGCCCCGATCCGCCGAGGTCAATCTTTTGGGTAACTTGGTTGGCCGTCATTCCCACCAGCGGTCGATCTCGGCGATCTCGTCGTCGGACCAGCCGAAATGATGCGCAAGCTCGTGGATCATCACATGCGCGACGAGTTGGCCAAGGGTTACGTCCCCGCGCTCGGCCCATTCGTCGAGGATGGGCCGGCGGAAGAGCCAGATCGTGTCGGGGCGATCGACGACGTCCATCACCGACTTCTCGGTCATCGGGATGCCATCGTAGAGACCGGTAAGCTCGAACGGATCGCCGACATCCATGTCATCAAGGATGTCTTCGGGTGGGAAATCGGCAATGCGCAGAAGGATCGTGCTGGCCGGCCCGGCGAATTGCGGCGGCAGGTCGGCGACGGTCGCCCGCGCCATGCTTTCGATCGTGTCGAGATCGGGCGCGGCGCGCCCCAGCCAGTCGTTCATGTAGCTCTCCTTGCCAGGCCCATCATATGGACAAAATGCCCGGCCTGTGAAAGAGGGGGGGCGCTTGAGGAGACTTCCCATGACCGTGACCCGCTTCGCCCCGTCGCCCACCGGCTACATCCATGTGGGCAACCTGCGCACCGCGCTGATGAACTACCTGATCGCCCGCAAAAGCGGCGGCACGTTCATCCTGCGGCTCGACGATACCGACCAGGAACGCTCCAAGCAGGAATACGCGGACGGGATCAAGGAAGACCTCGAATGGCTAGGCCTGCACTGGGACCGGGTCGAGCGGCAATCGCTCCGGCTCGAACGTTATGCCGAGGTCGCCGAAGAGCTGCGCCAGTCGGGCGACCTCTACGAGGTGTTCGAGACGCCGACGGAACTGGACCTCAAGCGCAAGAAGCTTCTCAACATGGGAAAGCCGCCCGTCTATGACCGGGCCGGGCTGACGCTGTCGGCGGCGGAGAAGGACAAGCTCCGGGCCGAGCGTGACGGCTACTGGCGCTTCAAGCTCGACCAGCAGCGGACCGAATGGACCGACGGCATACTTGGTAACGTGTCGATCGACACCGCCTCCGTCTCGGACCCGGTGCTGATCCGTGCTGACGGGCAGGTCCTCTATACCTTTGCGTCGTCGGTCGACGATGTCGACATGGGCATCACCAACATCGTGCGCGGCGCCGACCATGTGACCAATACCGCTACGCAGGTGCAGATCATGAAGGCGATGGGCGGCACCCCGCCCGCCTTCGCGCACCATTCTCTTCTGACCGGCCCGCAGGGCGAGGGGCTGTCGAAGCGCCTCGGCACGCTCAGCTTGCGCGACCTGCGCGCGCAGGGCGTTGCGAAAGAGGCGCTCTTGAGCCTGATGGCCCGGCTCGGCTCCTCGCAGCCGGTGGAGTTGAAGATGTCGCTCGACGAGATCGCCGAGGGGTTCGACCTGTCGCAGTTCGGCGCTGCCCCGACGAAGTTCGACGCCGAGGACCTCTGGCCCCTGACGCGCGCCCGGAACCAGGCGCTGCCGTTCGAGGAGGTGAAGGACCGGATCTCGGATCTGGGCGTACCGGCGGAGATGGCGGAGCGTTTCTGGCGCGTCGCCTCGCAGAACATCACCAAGCTTGACGACCTCGGACCGTGGTGGGCGCTCTGCCGCGACGGTGCGGAACCAGTGATCGCGCCGGAAGACAGCGAGTTCGTGAAGGCGGCGATGGCGATGCTGCCCGCGCCGCCCTATACCGACGCGACCTGGGGCGAGTGGACGGCCGCGGTCAAGGAGGCCACCGGCAGGAAGGGTAAGGCGTTGTTCATGCCGTTGCGGCAAGCTCTGACAGGCCAGTCGAGCGGACCTGAAATGGCCGAACTTATGCCACTTCTGCAGAAGGTGCGCGCGAAGGGCTAGGTGGTCGGGCCGGGTAAGGTGGGTTTAAACCCATCTTACTTTCGCGCCGCGAGTTCGGCGAGCTTGAGGCAGACCTTCGTCGCCGCCGCCATGTCCTGCACGCTGATCCACTCCAGCGGCCCGTGAATGTCCTGCATCCCGGTGAAGATGTTGGGGCAGGGCACTCCCATCTCCGTCAGTCGCGACCCATCTGTGCCGCCGCGGATGGGAACCGAGATCGGCTCGATCCCCGTCGCCCTGCACGCCGCGCGGGCAAGCTCGACCGGCGTCATGTCCTTTTCGAGCCAATAGCGCATGTTGCGGTATTGTGGCCGGATCTCGCAGCTGACCTCCGCGCGCGGTTCCGTCGCTTGCACCATCGCGCAGACCTGCCGCAGAAGTGCG
>JBNKFC010000315.1:0-3394 GCA_050289105.1 Paracoccaceae bacterium
CGCCAGCCTGCGCGGCGCCGCCGATGCCGACGCCGACCGGGTGCTGACCAAGGGCGAGATCGAGACTTACGTGCGGCGTGAGATCCGCAGCGTGTCCCAAGGATCGCAGCGCCCGCAGGTGGCGCCTGCCGGCGAGAGCGAGAGGGTCGTCATCGCACTTGGCACCGGACCGGGACCGGAGGCCGAGCCGGCCCGTCTCATCGACCTCGGCTTCGATGCGCTTCCTCCCGTCACGCTGTCGCACAATGGCGGCGCGGCGGGCGACCGGGCGCTAGCCTCTCTTCACGGTGTGACGCTGGTCAATTCATCCGTCGCGGCCGACCTGCGCGTCGACCTTGCGACCGGAGAAATACGGTCGATGGTGGGCGACGTGATCCGCGACCTCGTTCCGGCCCCGCCCCCGGTCATGCGCGCCGACATCCAGGCGGTGGCCGACAAGGTCCGGCTTGCCAATGCCCTCGCGGCGATGGATGACGGGATGGAGGTGAGCTTCGCGGACGGCGACCGGAGCTATCGCCGAAATGACGTCGTCTCGGTCCGCGTGACGGACCGGAAAAGCCCTGGCCTCGTCATCCTGAACCTCGCCTCGGATGGAGAGATCGCCTATCTCTATCCGCGCACCGATCTCGGCGACCCGGAGGGGATTGGCCCTGACGAAGGGCTCGACCTTCCACTTCAGGTCATCCCACCCTTCGGCGCCGATCACGTGATCGCCATCGAGACCGGGGGCCCCACGCCGGAACTCCGCGAGATGGTGCGGCGCCTCGACGGATCGCACGACGTGGCCGGCTTCTGGAACGGGTTTCGCGACCTCGCCCGGACGCTGCCCGCCCCTCCCCGTGTCGCGATCTTTCCCTTTCACACCATCCGGGGGTGAACCAGCCGTGCCCGACCTGTCCACCCTGCACCTGCCGATCTGGACCTTTGTCGCCGTCGCCAGCCTCTCGGCCACGATCGGAGCGATGGTCGCATCGCAGTTCGACGGAGTCTCGGTCCGCCCCAACACCTATCTCTCCGCGACCGCTACCCCGGCGGTTCTGGTCTTTCTCTTCGTTCAGGGCCCGGTCCCCCTCACATTCGCACTCTGGAGCATGGTGCTGATCCTCGGCCTGAGCGGCCTTGCCGTGATCGACGCCGTGACGCGGACCGTGCCTGACATCCTTTCGGTGCCGCTCATCCCGCTCGGCCTGCTTCATGCCACGGCGAGCGGCGCACCGGGTCTCGTCTTCGGGTCCGCCGCGATCGGCATCATCGTGCTCGGCCTTGCCGTGCACCTCCTGTTCCGCGCGCGGACGGCCTGGCTCGGCGGCGGCGATGTTCTCCTGCTCGCCGCCGCCGTCGCCTGGTTCGGACCGGCCGTCCTGCCGGATCTTCTCTTTCTGACCTGCCTTCTCCTGCTGATCCGGCTTGGCCTCGACCAACTGGTCGACCTCGGTCCGGCCACCTGCATTCCCGTCGCCAGAAAGACCGACCGCGCCCTGCCGCTCGCCCCTGCGCTCGGTGCCGCGCAGCTTCTGGTCTGGCTCGGCGGGCCGGTCTTCTGACGCATCGAAGGGGGACTGAACGTGCCCAAAAGGCCACCCGAACCGCTCCACGTCATCGTGAATGCCGGCCGCCCTTATGGCAGCTACTTGACAGGGCGGCAGGCGCGTCTGACCATCCTCGACGGAGGACGGGACATGGTGGAAACGGGTCTGAACGCGGCGCAACATGCCGGCGCCGATGGGCGCGACAGCCTCAAGCTCGCCTTTGACACGGTCGAAGTTGCGCTCAGAGCCGAGAACTGGTTTTTCGAGACGGTGCGCAAGAAGCTGGAAGAAACCGCACCCCTGAGCGAGTTTCCGACGATCATGGGCGCGAACGGCCATGACTACCTTCTGCATTTCACCCAGTTCCTGTTCTTCCTGAAGGCGCTCGACTGCACCAGCGCCGACCAGATCGCGGCCTTCATCGCCTCGCACAACATGAAGCTGGAAGAACAGATCTCGAACCCGGACTTCTCGAAGAGCGAGAAGGAATACCGCAAGGCGATCATCCGGCCGGAGCGTCAGGCCAAGATCCTCGACACGATCCGCACCTTCAACACGCCGATCTTCGCGATCTACGAATACGGCCACCTCCTGATCGACGACATGTCGCCCAAGACGACCGAGAAGCTGATCGAGGATCTGCGCTACGGCAAGCTGCTGGACCGTCGGACGGATGACCGCATGTCGGCCGATCAGAAGCGGATCCTAATCGCCTCGAACGGGTTCCTGGAGGACAGCTACCGCCTCTCGCTCCTGATGCAGCGGCGGATGATCGCGGCGAGCCTCAGCGATGCCGAGATCGCCGCTGCACGCGGCTGACCGCTGATTGCGAAGATCAATTCAGTCGTTGATCCTGCGATCGTCCGCTGTGCGGGATGAAACGGACGTTGCTTCAGGGCGACCGCACCCCGCCTGTCAGTTCGCGCCATCATCCACATCCATCCATAACTTTCCGGCTCGATATCCGCCTCGGATCAAATATCCCGGTTCGCGTAGCTCGGGATGCATTTCCGCCCAATCGTTGTAGCGATCGTTCGTGACGACGCGGGCGTCAAGAAACCGGGCGGCAGCCAAAATGGTCGGATCCGCAGGCGTGCCCTTTTGCACCACCATGACACGATCCTCCGGTAAATCGAGCAATTTTCCCATGGCAGCGTCATGCTGGTATCTGCCGGTGAGAATGTAGCCCGCATTCGCGTCAAACACGACACCTGGTGTGAAGCCGAGCCCTGAGAGACGTTGCACAATTTCTCGCAGTGTTGCGATTTGTGGCGTGCCGTCCTTCCAGTGCATTGCGTTCGAACCGTCGATCACAACGAATTTTTGCGATGACTTGGGTGCGTTCCTTTTCTTTTGAACGACGGAGCGCAGCAAGAGGAACATGCTAGCTAGAGCACAAGGCCCTGCTACCAGGATGAGGTCGAACTGCCCCTCGATGGTCAGTGCGGCGGCAAGGCCAATGGTCGAAACAAGAAGCAAAAGAAACGGCACAATCATTTGTTGGACCCTTTCTCCCAAATGAGTTTCGCAAGAAGCCGAATACGGTTCATATTTTTGTAGAAGAGACGCTAAATCGGATGAAAAGCAAGGCGCGAAGACGGCGGTTCGTTTCATTGGGGCGCATGTCCGCTCTGGGCTCAAATCAGACATACACGGCCAAAAAATGCCCGCATCCTTGCGGATACGGGCACCAGTCGGACGGGGGAGTAAACTCAGTAAAGATCCACGCGGAAGGGCGAGGTGGACCAGACGAGCGACGCGAGCTGGACGATCCGGTCGAGCGGGTCGGTTTCGGCCGGGCCCGCACCATGCGCGGCCAGAACCGAATCCATCGCCGCCTCGCTCGACGGACCGAAAGCGCCGTC
>JBNKFC010000316.1:0-3391 GCA_050289105.1 Paracoccaceae bacterium
AAGACACGAACCCTCGAATTCCGCTACCGGGAGGCCTTCCGTACCGGCACGGTCGAACTGACCGGGGCCGTCAGCCGCGACGACATCTTGCCGGGCGACACCCGTGGCTATTTCTTCGCAACGGGCGACTTCACGCTGCCGCGCGACTTCAAGCTGGCGTTCTCGTTCGAAACGGTCAGCGACGACGCCTATCTCCTCGACTACGGCATCGGCGAAACCGACCGGCTTTCGAGCGGGGTTTCGGTGACCCGGACGCGGCGCAACGAGTATATCGACGCCCGGATCTTCCGCTACTGGTCGCTCAGGACCGGCGACGACAACTCGGTCCTGCCGTCGCTGGTGGGCGACCTGACGATCCAGCGCCGGTTCTCTCCACGCTATATCGGAGGCGAGGGGCAGTTCAGCTTCGACATCCACAGCCAACGCCGCTCGTCCACGGCGGCGACCGACGTCAACGGCGACGGCATCACCGACGGGCGCGATCTCAGCCGGGCGACGGCGGCGGTGGACTGGCGGCGCAGCTGGGTTCTCGGCAACGGCATCCTGATTTCCGGCGCGGCCCAGCTCACCGCCGATTTCTACGCGATCAGCGAGGACGTCGCCTTTCCCGGCACCGTGACCCGTCTCACCCCCGCCGCGGCGATCGAGCTGCGCTGGCCCTGGGTGAAATCCGCGACACGGGGCGGCGCCGCCCATGTGATCGAGCCGGTCGTGCAATTGGTCTGGAGCCCGGACAGCACCGAAGCCGTGCCGAACGAGGACAGCCAGATCGTGAATTTCGACGAGGGCAACCTCTTCGGCTTCAGCCGCTTTCCCGGTGCGGACCGGCATGAACTCGGAACGCGCGTCAATGTCGGCCTCAGCTGGACCCACTTCAATCCAACGGGCTGGTCGCTTGGGGTGACCGGCGGCCGGGTCTTCCGCGCCCGCGATCTCGGCCAGTTCTCGTCCGCCTCCGGGCTTGACGGCACGACCTCCGACTGGCTCATCGCCGCGAAGTTCGAGACCGCCGACGGGATATCCGTGGCCAACCGGGCCGTCTTCGACGATTCGTTCGATGTCAGCCGCGAGGAACTGCGCATTACCTATGCGGCGAGGCGCTACGACGTGACTGCCGGCTACCTCTGGCTGATTGCCGATCCCAGCGAGGGACGCGTCCAGCCAAGCTCGGAACTCGTCATCGACGCCGGATGGGACATGGGGCAGAGCTGGCGCGGCTCGCTCGCCGGGCGCTACGACTTCGAAGCGGCCCGCGCCACGCGCGCATCCCTTGGCCTCGCCTACCGCACCGAATGCGCCACGGTCGATCTTTCCCTCTCGCGTCGCTTCACGTCCTCGACTAGTGTGAAGGCCGACACGGATATCAACCTGTCGGTCATCCTGCACGGCTTCGGCTCAGGGGGTGACGGGCGCAGCTACAGGCGCAGTTGCGCCCGCTAGCCGAACCGGGCTGATGCCAACGAAGCGGCAAAGAACGGCAGCGACGACCGGAATTGAAGAAACGAGCAGACGGACGACGGACGATGCGCATGATGACCTTCCTCTCTCTCGCCCTTGCGGCGCTGGCCGCCCTTGTGACGCCGGCGATGGCGCAATCAAGTCGATTTTCCCCGGCGTTCATCGTCAATGACAGCGCCGTCACCGAATACGAGCTCGACCAGCGCATCCGCTTTCTCACCATCCTGCGCGCGCCCGGAGACCTCGCGGCCGAGGCCGAGAAGGGGCTGATCGAGGACCGCTTGCGGGCTCAGGCGGCAAAGGCCGCCGGCATCACGCTGAACGACCAGCAGATCGCCGCGGGCATGGCCGAATTCGCCGGCCGCGCCAATCTCGATACCGAACAGTTCGTCCAGGCCATCGGCCAGGCCGGTGTCGCCCCCGAGACCTTCCGCGACTTCGTCGCCGCCGGCCTTGCCTGGCGCGAGGTGGTGCGGTCGCGCTTCAGCCCGCGCATCACCATCACCGAGGCCGAGATCGACCGCGCCATGTCCGTTACAGCGCAACGCGGCGCGGGCCCGCGCGTGCTCCTGTCGGAAATCCTCATCCCGACAAACCCCGGCAATGCCGCCGAGATGGGCGATCTCGCGACCGAGCTGTCCGGCACCATCGGGTCTGAGGCCGCTTTCGCCGCCGCCGCGCGCCAGTATTCGGCCGCGCCGTCGCGCGACGCTGGCGGGCAGATCGGCTGGATCCCGATCACCAACCTGCCGCCGCAGGTGCGCCAGGTCGTCGCCGGCCTCGCCAACGGCCAGGTCAGTCCGCCAGTCCCGTTGGGCAATGCGATCGGCCTCTTCCGGCTGCGCGGCATCCAGCAGGGCGGCGAGATCGCGGCGGCCAACATCTCGGTCGACTATGCCCAGATGCTGATCCCCGGCGGCCGGACGCCGGAGGCGCTGGCCGAGGCCGAGCGCGTGCGCGGTGAGGTCGATACCTGCGACGATCTCTACCGCGTCGCCAAGGGCCGTCCGGCCGAACAGCTCCTCCGCGAGACGCGACCGCTGACCGAGGTGCCCGGCGACATCGCCGCCGAACTGGCCGGGCTGGACGACAACGAATCCTCGACCGCGCTGACCCGTGGCAACGCGCTGGTGTTCCTGATGCTCTGCAAGCGCTCGGCGACGCTCGCCGCCGGATCGGCGCCGGTCGTCACGGACGTCTCGGCACCGACCGGCGAGGGGCAGCCGGCAATCGACCCGACGCTCGGCTTCGGCCAGGGTCCGAGCCGGGCGCAGGTGCGCGACGAGCTGACCAATCAGCGGCTTGCAGGGTTCGCCGACGGCTACCTCGCGGAACTGCGCGCCAACGCCATCATCCGCACCCCGTGAGGGGCACCATGACGTCCGCCCCCATCGCGGTCACCTGCGGCGATCCCTCGGGCATCGGCCCCGAGATCGCCGCGAAGGCGCGCGAGCGTCTGGGCACGGGCGTGCCCTTCTTCTGGATCGGCGACCCGTCGCACCTGCCGCAGGGAACGCCCATCCGCGAAATCGCGCGCCCGGCCGAGGCGGCGACGGTTCCGGCCGGGCTTCTGCCCGTCCTGCGCCATGACTTCCCCGCCGCCGCCTTGCCCGGCCTCCCCGACCCCGCGAACGCGGCCGCCGTGATCGCGGTCATCGCCCGCGCCGTGGCGCTTGTGCAGAAGGGCGAAGCGGGCGCGGTATGCACCGCACCGATCCACAAGAAGGCGCTGAAGGATGGCGCCGGTTTTGCCTTTCCCGGCCATACCGAGTTCCTCGCCCACCTTGCCGGGACGCCGCGCGTCGTGATGATGCTGGCCTGCGACGCGCTCAGGGTCGTGCCGGTGACCATCCACATCCCGATCTCGGAAGTGCCGGCCGCGCTGACCGCCGAGCTCATCGAGGAGACGATCCGCATCACCCGCGCCGGCCTC
>JBNKFC010000317.1:0-8187 GCA_050289105.1 Paracoccaceae bacterium
GTCAGGAACTCGACTTCCTTGAGCAGGAGCTTCGCGATTCGGCCGATGACGCGCGAAGATCGCCATTCCGCCTGAAAGATGACGCCCTGCTCGGCCTGAGCCGGTCGAGCCTGCTCGGCAGGAGCCCATCGCCGTCGGACGGCGCTTGAGCGCCAAGAGGTGGACGGAAACACGGCGCGCGCGTCCCGGGGCGCGCATAGGCAGCGACCGAAGCGGTGCGTCGACCATTCATTAGCAAAGGGTCCACAGGTTCGCCGGCGTTTTTCGGTCTTCCGAGACGGTCGGTTTCAGGACGAACGGCGGCTGCGCCGCCCGTCTAAACCCTGACCGGGTCCGCCTTCGCGATTCCGTCCAGCGCCATCAGCGTCTCCAGAAGCCGTGGCATCTGGTCGAGCGGGATCATGTTCGGGCCGTCCGAGGGCGCGTTGTCCGGGTCCTGATGTGTTTCGATGAAGACGCCGGCGATTCCGAGACTGACAGCGGCGCGGGCCATGGCGGGCGCGAATTCGCGCTGGCCGCCGGAAGAGCCGCCCTGCCCGCCCGGTTGCTGCACCGAATGGGTCGCGTCCATGATCACCGGGTAGCCGGTCTTCGCCATGATCGGCAGAGAGCGCATGTCGGCGACAAGCGTGTTGTAGCCGAAGGAGACGCCGCGTTCGGTCAGTAGGATGCGGGAATTGCCGGTGCTCACCACCTTGTCCACGACGTTCGGCATGTCCCACGGCGCCAGGAACTGGCCCTTCTTGACGTTGACCACGCAACCGGTCTCGCCGGCCGCGATCAGAAGGTCGGTCTGCCGGCAGAGGAAGGCCGGGATCTGGATCACGTCCACCACCGCGCCGGCGATCCGCGCCTGTTCGGCATCGTGGATATCGGTCAGGACCGGCATGCCGAGGCTCGCCCGCACGCCGTCGAGAACCTTGAGCCCGGCATCGATGCCAAGACCGCGCTTGCCCGAAAGCGAGGTGCGGTTGGCCTTGTCGTAGCTGGCCTTGAAGACGAATTGCGCGCCGACGGCGGCACAGGCTTCCGCCATCCTGCCGGCGATCATCTGAGCGTGATCGGCGCTTTCCAGCTGGCAGGGCCCGGCAATCACCGTCAGCGCCCGATCGTTGCCGACGGTCAGTCCGCCGACGGCCACATCCTTCATCTCGGTCATCTCCGGCTCCTTACGAGGTCGCCTGTTCGCGCAGGATCGAGGCGGTCAGCGACAGCATCAGGTAAATGCCACCGAAGATGAGAAAGGCCAAGAGCGTGTTCTCGAACGCGCGGGGATAGGTCGGCTCATCGGGGGCCACGGGGCTGACACTGGGCGCGAGGTAGCGCACCTGGCGGTTGGCCTCGATCCGCGCGGTCTCCAGTTGCTGAAGCGCCTGGGAAAGCATCAGTTGCCGCGTCTCCAGATCCGCCTCGGCGATGCGGAGCTGTCCGGTCACCTGCGCCAGCGAGGCGCTGGTTTCGGTGCCCGTGGTCAGTTGCGCGCGCAGCTCGGCGATCACAGCCTCCAGCCGGGAGATGTCGCCCTTCGCGCCATCCACACGGGCCTGGTTCGGCCGGGCATTGTCGAGAAGCTGCTGCAGTTCGAGCCGCTTCTTCTGCAACTCGACCTCGAAGGTCGCGACCTGGCCCATGATCGTGCTCGACTCGGTCAGGGGATCGAGAATGCCCAGCGTCTCCTGAAGCTCCATGACCTTTTTCTGGGCGGCCGTCATCTTGGCTTCCGCATCCGTGTAGCTGTCACGCGCACCCTTCATCTGGTCTTCGCGGAGCCGGGAGGACATCTGGTCCACCTGCTCCTCGGCATAGCCGATGAGTGCTTTGGAGAATTCCTCGCTGACCTTGGGATCGGCGGCGATCACCTCCATCTTGATCAGGCCTTCGGTCGGGTCGTAGCCGATCTTCACGTTGCGCTTGTAAAGCCTGTAGGCGGCCTCGTTGGTCGCGTCGGGCTCGAGGCGCTGGATCGGGTCGATGAAATCCTGGCTGAAATGCGCCTTGAAGCCGAGGTCCTGATCGAGCCGCAGCATTGCGTCACGGGACTGGAGATAGCCCTGCACGGCGATGGAATCCTGCGAGGTGGCGAACTGAGTGCCGCGAAACATCGACCCCAGCCCGGCCGTGGCGCTTTCCTGTTGCTGGATGATGAATTCCGACTTGGTCGCATAGAGCGGCGTCGCCATGCGGTAGTAGTACCAGCCCGCCATCAGGGTCGGCAGCAGGACAAAGACCGCGAGCCGCGACAGCAGGAGCATGAAGTTCCGCCGCCGCCGCCGCATGATGTCGCGCTGGATCAGCATGATCTCATGCGCGCGCTGCGCTTCGCCGAGAGGTTCGGCCGGCAGGTTCGGTGTCTGTTTGACCGTCTGCGGGAGCTGAACCTTCTCGGTCTCCGCCGGGCGGCTGGGCTCGATCAGCTGAAGCACCGCCGACGGCTGGAACGGGTCGATGCCGCGGCGGCGCAGGACGCGGACCGCCTCGAAGTCATTGGATGCTTCGATCCCGTGCTTCAGCGCGACGCGGCGCGCGGTCCGCAATTGCCGACCCGACAGTCCTTCGGCCTTGATCGCCGCGATCTCGTCTTCAACCGTGCGCTCGTTCGGGCCGAGGAGGATGTCCTGCTCTGCCGTCGGGAAAGGCTGATCCCCGAAACCGTCATCGGTGACGGGCGCGGTGGCGGTCGCTTGCGCGCGGCTCGCGGTGCCCGCTGCAGGAGGGGCCGCGCGACGGATGCGAAACTTGCTGGCTTTAGGAGGCGTAGTCATACATCCGTTTCGCTTCTTCCAGAGTATTGAACATGTGCAGCGTGCCGTGCCGCAGCACCGCCGCGGAGCGGCAGAACTTCTCCAGCGTCGAGGGCTGGTGGGATACCACGATGACCGTCGCCGTCTTCAGCCGGTCGCGCAGGATCGAACCCGCCTTGCGGTTGAACTCGACATCCGTCGTCGAGGGCATGCCTTCGTCGATCAGGTAGATGTCGAACTCCATCGCGAGGAGAAGTGAAAATGTGAACCGCGCCTTCATGCCCTGGCTGTAGGTGCCGACGGGCATGTCGAAATATTCCTCGATCCCGCAGAGCCAGCGGCTGAACGCTTCGACATAGTCGGGATCGAGCCCGTAGAGCCGGGCGATGAACCGCGCATTTTCCCGCGCCGAGTGTTTCGGGACGACCCCGCCCATGAACCCCAGGGGGAAGGAGACGCGGCAGGTCTTGCGCACGACGCCTTCATCGGGTTTCTCGAGCCCGGCCATCATGTTGATGATCGTCGTCTTGCCGGTGCCGTTCGGCGCGAGGATGCCAAGGGAATTGCCAAGCTCCACGCGGAAGGACGCGCGGTCAAGGATCACCTTGCGCGTCTTGCCGGTCCAGAAGGACTTGCTCACATTCTCGAATTCGAGCATTCGATTGCCCTGGCGCTGCTCTGCCTGTCCGCAGGTCTATAGCGTACTTCGTTAACATAGACGCTACATCCGCATTTTGCCGCCATTATGGCGGAGGAGCGGGGTGGCGCACAATGGAATTGCGCGCCCAGAGCTGCAAAGACCTGACGTCGGGCGTGGACGACGCCTAGTTCTGGACCTTTTCGACCCGGAAGATCTTGCCCGCGACCAGCGACAGAACCGCAGCGCCGAAGGAGAAGAGCGCGCCCATCTTGGCCGCATCCTGCACCGGCCCGCCCGGGAAGGCGACGGAGGCGACGAACAGTGCCACGGTAAATCCGATCGCGGCGACGAACCCGATGACGACCAGATCGCTTGTCCGCATGCCCTGCGGCAGGCCAAGCTTCATCGGATAAGCGGCGAACCAGCCCAGAAGGAAGATCCCCACCGGCTTGCCGATGATCAGGCCGAAGAGCACGAGCCAGGTCGGCGCGCCGATGGCGCCGAATTCAACGCCCGCGTTCAGGAGGCCGAAGAAGAAGAGTATGATCTCCACCGGGTATTTCAGGTGATGCTCGATCCAGTTCAGAAGGTCGGTCAGGTATTGCTCGGCCTCGGCAAAGATGCCGAAGGCCCGGTCGGCATGCGGTATCGTCGGCACGATCGGCAAGAGGCCGAGGGCGGGGTGGATGCCGGCTTCCTGGAAGCCGAACCAGCTTGCGCAGCCGGCGAAGAGGTAAGGCCAGAACGACAGTTTCTGGCGCACCCATGTCGAGTTCGGGCGAAGCTGGTTGCCCCGGTCGAGTCGGCGCGGCAGCCAGTTGGCCAGGACGAACACCGCGACGGCCGCCCCGAAGGAGAGGAGCAGCCATTCCGGCGCAAGCTCTCCCGTCGGGTAGAAGATCGCGAGGATGATGAGGCCCGCTGCGTCGTCTGCGATGGCAAGAAGCAGGAGGAACCGGATCGCCGGGTGACCAGCACCGAAGACCATGCGGCCGACGAGATAGGAGAACGCGATATCGGTCGCGGTCGGGATCGCCCAGCCGCGGCTCACCGTCTCGTAAATGCCGAGGACGGCCGCGAGGCCAAGATAGACCGCGATCGGTCCGAGCATGCCGCCGGCGGTGGCGATCAGCGGTGTCATGGCCTTCCGCCCGCGCAAGGAGCCGTTCTCAAGGATGACCGCCTCCCAGACTTCCTTCGCCGCGATGGCGAAGAAGAGCGCCATGAGCACGTCGTTGACGAGATAGTGCAGCGTCAGCGTCCGGGTCGCATGGCCGCCCTCGGCGTGCAGATGCCCGATCCAGAAGTTGTCGACGATCACGAAGTCGACGAAATGGTGGTAACTTTCCGCGTCGATATTCGCCCAGATCAGCGCCGTAAGAGCGCCACCGATCAGAAGGAGCGAATAGTTCGTGACGTAATTCCAGACGCGATACATTCCGTCCCCCCCGGCGCATGTTTCGGCTTGGATAGTGCAAACGCGGAAACGGAGCAACCCGCGCGCGAATGCGGGTGCGATTGCCGACGGCGGTGTTGCTTTCTATGATCGCCCCCATGTCCGCCCCTCCCTCCTTTCCGGCCCTGGAGATTGCGTCCTGTCGCCTTTGCGCGGCCGATTTCGCCGCCACCGCAACGGGCCACGCGCCGCGCCCGGTCGTCTGGTTCCGCCCGGGGGCGCGCATCCTCGTCGCGGGGCAAGCGCCGGGGGCGCGCGTGCACGAAAGCGGCAAGCCCTTCACCGATCCTTCGGGCGACCGGCTGCGCGATTGGCTCGGCCTGAGCGAAACGGAATTCTACGACCGCGACCGCGTGGCGATCGTCCCCATGGCCTTCTGCTTTCCGGGATATGACAGCAAGGGCTCAGACCTGCCGCCACCGTCTCGCTGTGCCGAACACTGGCGCGGCCGTGTCATGCAAAGCCTGCCCGGCATCCGCACGACGATCCTTGTCGGCGGCTACGCGCAGAAGTGGCATCTCGGCGCGGCGGCCGCCAAAGGGGGGGTCACGAGCACCGTCGCGGCTTGGTGTGACCACGCGCAGCGCGTCTTTCCCTTGCCTCACCCCTCGTGGCGCAATACCGGCTGGCTGAAGCGCAACCCCTGGTTCGAGGCGGAGGTCCTGCCGACCCTGCGCGCGCATATCCGCGAGGTGATGAATGCAGACTGATCTCGACAGGGCCCATGCGGCGATGGAGGCGGCGCCGGAGGACGATGCGGCGCGGCTCAGGTTTTACGAGCGCGTGGCGGATGCGGAGCTCTTCCTGATGCTCACGGAGGAGCCCGCGGGCGATGCCATCGCGCCCGCGCTCTTCGACCTGGAGGACGGACGGTTCGTGCTCGCCTTCGACCGGGAGGAACGGCTCTCCGCTTTTGCAGAAGGGCCCGTGCCCTATGCCGCCCTGCCCGGCCGGGTCATCGCTCGGACGCTCGCAGGCCAAGGTGTGGGGCTTGGCCTAAACCTCGGCGTGGCGCCGTCGGCCTTCCTGATGCCCGCCGAGGCGCTGGCCTGGCTTGCCGGCACGCTCGATCTCGCGCCCGGCGCGGCAGAGGCGCGGCCGGTGGCCTACGGCGCGCCGGCGGGCTTGCCTGACACATTGCTTAATGCGCTCGACGCAAAACTCGCCCGGCTCGCGGGACTCGCCGCGCGGGCGCATCTGGTCGCGGTGACCTACGAGGATGGCGCGCGCGGTCATCTTCTGGCGTTCGAGGGAGCGCGCGCCGGGGCCGAGGCGGCGCTGGCGAAGGCGGTCTCGGAGGCGCTGGTCTTTTCCGGAATCGAGGCGGGGGCGGTCGACGTGACCTTCCTTGCCGCCGGCGATCCGGCGCTGGCGGCACTGGCGCGGCAGGCCCTGAGCTTCGATCTGCCTGAGCCGGTGCGCGAGACGGCGCAGGTTCTGGCGCCGGAAGCGCCCGGCATGGATCCCTCGCGACCGCCGAAGCTGCGCTGAGACTTCGCCCGCGCCGCAATCTTTGGGCACCGCCGGGCGGGACGGAGCGTCCGCTCAGTATCCCCGGGCGCGGTCCACGAGGTGCAGGAAGGGCTCGCCCGCCTCGCCGCGCCTTATGTTCTCTGCCACGACCCGCGAGGCGGTGACGGCACGGGTATCGGCGGCGATATGGGGTGTGACGGTGACTCGGGGATGCGCCCAATAGGGATGGTCAGGTGGCAGCGGTTCGGTCCGGAACACGTCGAGCGTTGCATGACCGACCCGCCCCGCATCTAGGGCGGCGAGAAGGGCCGCGTCGTCGATCAACGCCCCGCGCCCCGGATTGACGATGAAAGCCCCCTTGGTCATCAGCGCCAGCCGTTCGGCATCCATAAGGTTCGTCGTATCGGGCGTGAGCGGGAGGAGGAGCACGACGATCTCGGCCCGGGCGAGGACATGGGCGAGACCTTCTTCGCCGGAATGACAGTCCACGCCCGGAACCGATTTCGCGGTTCGGCTCCAGCCCATCACCGGAAAGTTCAACGCGGCGAGCGCCTTCGCGGCCTCGCGTCCAAGTTCGCCGAGGCCGAGCACGGCGACCGGCCGTTCGCGGGCGATCGGCGGCAGGACGTCGTTGCGCCAGACACCGTCCTGACCGAGGATATGCGCGTCCATCCCAAGGTGATGGCGCAGGACGTGGCCCACGACATATTCCACCATCCCCTCGGTCAGGCCGGGATCGACCATCCGTGCGAGGGGTTGAGTCAAGGTCGTGTTGCCGACGATCTTTTCGACCCCGGCCCAGAGGTTCAGCACCGCCTTGCAGTTCGCAAAGGGCGAGAAATCGGCGATTTCGCCGCCGGGCGCGAAGACGATGTAGTCGATGGCGGCCGGATCGGGCGCGTCATGGCGGATGACGGCATCCACCCCGGCCTCGCGCAGGGCCTCGGGCAGGTGCGTCTCGTATTCCGGCCAGAGTCGGCGGCCGGCGGCGAAGTAGATCGTGACGCTCATGTTACCTCGGTCGGTGGATATGGGCGCTCTGAACAAGGCCAAACGCGCCGAGAAGGATGATCATCGCCGTCCCGCCATAGGAGACGAGCGGCAGAGGCACGCCGACGACGGGCATGAGCCCGGTCACCATGCCCATGTTGACGGTGAAAAACAGGAAGAACGTCCCCGCGATGCCGAAAGACAGGAGCGCCGAGAAGCGGTCCCGGTTGGCCAACGCCGAGGTGATGCAGAAAACGAGGATGAGGACGTAAAGCACCAGAAGCGAGAAGGCGCCAACAAAGCCGAATTCCTCTGCCAGGGTGGTGAAGATGAAGTCGGTGTGCTTTTCGGGCAGGAAGTTCAGCCGCGACTGGGTGCCCTGCATGTAGCCCTTTCCGGCCCAGCCGCCCGAACCGAGCGCAATCTGCGCCTGGGTGATGTTGTAGCCCGCGCCAAGCGGATCGGAGCCGGGATCGAGGAAGGTGTCGATGCGGCGGAACTGGTAGTCCTCGATCAGCTGCCAATCGGTGCCGCGGCTTTCAAGGACCGCGAAGACGAGGCCCACGACCAGCGCGATCACCGTGCCGAAGTACCAAAAGCTCACCCCCGCCACGAACATCACTATACCGCCGCCGGCAACCAGAAGGATCGCGGTGCCGAGATCCGGCTGTTTGAGGACCAGCGCCGTCGGCACGAGGATGATCGCGACCGGAATCAACACCCAGAGCGGCCGCGAGGTCTTCTTGATGTCGAGCCAGTCGTAATAGGCGGCGAGGAACATCACGAGGGCGATCTTCATCAGCTCCGAGGGCTGGATCCGAAGCGGCCCGAGCTCCAGCCAGCGCTGGGCGCCCATGCCGATGTCACCGAAGAACTCCACCGCCACC
>JBNKFC010000318.1:0-1823 GCA_050289105.1 Paracoccaceae bacterium
CGGTGGACGACGAACCTCTGCGGCGCGAACGAGATTCCGGTCGCGCCCGTCGATGCGCCGCGCGTCTATACGCCTGACGACATCGCCGCCGGCGTGAAGATCGAGGGACCGGTCGCGGTCTTCGACTTCGACAACTACTACATGGGTTCGGCCATCGCCGAGCATCTGGCAGGCCAGGGGCTGGCCACGACCTACATCACCACCGCCGGGGCGGCGCAGGCCTGGGGCTTCATGACCAATGAGCAGCCTTTGGTCCATCTGGCCTTCCTCAAGGCCGGGATCGGTTACCGGACGCTGGAGATCGTGACCGGCTTCGATGGCGAGACGGTGGCCCTCGCGCAAATCTTCACCGGAGAGCGGCGCGAGATCGGCGCGCGCTCGCTGGTGGTCGTCGGCCAGCGGGCGGGCGGATCGGCGCTCTACGACGCGTTGCGGGCCGAAGGGACGGGCTTCAGATCTCTGAGCCTCACCGGCGACGCCAACGCGCCGGGCGCCATCGCCCATGCGGTCTGGCAAGGCCACCGGACGGCGCGCGAGGTCGGGCTGGCGGCCGCCGATATCGCGGTCCTCCGCGACGCGCCCTTCGCGCCACGCGACTTCCCCGAACCGCGCGAGGCGGCACAATGAACACCCGGGTCCGCCGCGCCCCGCGGAGCACGAAGGACATCGCCCAGGCGCCGTTCGGCCAGCGCCCGCGCCCCTATCGCCCCATCGAGGTGATCAGTTCCGATCAGGTCGCGGCGATCCATAATGCCGCGCTGAAGGTGCTGTCGACGCTCGGGTTGCGCGTCCTCGACCCCGGCGCGCGGGAACGGTTTCGCGCGGCCGGCGCGGAGGTCGCGGGCGAGACGGTGCGCTTCGATCCTGGTCTTGTCGAAGAGCGGCTGAAGACGGTTCCGCAAAGCTTCACGCTTGCCGCCCGGAACCCCGCCCGTGAGCTGACCATCGGCGACAACCTCTGCGTCTATGCCTCGGTCGGCGGGCCGGCCTATGTCATGGACAACGACCGAGGTCGGCGCGACGGCACATACAAGGACATGTGCGATTACTTGCGCTTGGTGCAGGTTCTGAATGTCGTGCATCAGGAAGGCGGTGGCCCGTTCGAACCGATGGACCTGCCGGCGAACACCCGGCACCTCGACATCTACCGCGCCCAGATCGGGCTTCTGGACAAGAACTGGCAGACCCAGACCTTGGGCCGCGCGCGGACGATGGACGGGATCGAGATGGCGGCGATCGCGCTCGGGACGACGCCCGAGGGGTTGAAGGACCGGCCCGCCCTCCTCGGCGTCATCAACACCAATTCGCCCCTGCAACTCGATATCCCGATGGCCGAGGGGCTGATCGCGATGGCCGAGCATGGGCAGGCGCTGGCGATCACGCCCTTCACGCTGGCGGGCGCGATGGCGCCGGTGACGCTGGCGGGCGCCCTGGTTCAGCAACATGCCGAGGCGCTGGCCGGGATCGTCCTGACCCAGATCGTGCGGCCCGGCGCGCCGGTCCTTTACGGCGGCTTCACCTCGAATGTCGACATGCGCTCCGGGGCCCCCGCCTTCGGCACGCCCGAATATGTGAAGGCGGCGCAGGCCTCGGGCCAGCTTGCCCGCCATATCGGCGTGCCGTTTCGGTCCTCGAACGTGACGGCGGCGAACGAGGTCGACGCGCAGGCGGCCTACGAGTCTCAGATGGCGCTCTGGGGCGCGCTCATGGGCGGCGCGCATCTTCTCGAGCATGCCGCCGGCTGGATGCATGGCGGGCTGACGGCGAGTTTCGAGAAGCTCATCCTTGATGCCGAAATGCTGCAGATGATGGATGCCTATTTC
>JBNKFC010000319.1:0-1745 GCA_050289105.1 Paracoccaceae bacterium
CATTGCAGATGGAAATGATCCTGCGCGCCATGGCCCGTTTCGTCATCGCCTCGCGCGAGGCGGAACCGCTGATCCCCTTCATGCTGCGTGAGGTGGGCGAAGGCGGCCCCGTCCTCGACACCGTCTATGCCGCGATGATCGAGCCGATGCACCGCCGCTTCTGCGCGCTCTGGGCCATCGCGACCGGTCAGCAGGCCGAAAGCGAAACCACCAAACTCATCGTCTTTTCGCTGATCGGACAGGTACTCTATTTCCGCATCGGTCGCCCCATCGTCGCCCGCCGCCTTGGCTGGCACGAGCCTGGCGCGGCAGAGGCTACCCGGATCGCCGATCTGCTTGTCGCAAACCTCAAATCCATTCTTGAACGGGAGCGTCTGACATGAGCGCCGCCATCTGTGCCGTCCCGATCCTTTCGGCCCTCTTCTCGACCTGTTCGCCACCGCCTCCCTTCGCCACCGGCTATGTGGAAGGCGAATATGTACTGATCGCGCCCGTCGCCACCGCCCAGATCGAAACCCTTTCCGTGGCACGCGGCGACCGGGTGGAGGAGGGCGCGGTTCTGGTCGATATGGAACGACGGGATGCCGAGATTGCACTTTCCGAGGCGACGGCAGCGCTCGCGCAGGCCGAAAGCCAACTCGCCAACCTGCGCGAAGGGCGCCGTCCGGAGGAGATCCGGGTGATCGAGGCTACGCTCGCCTCGGCCAAGGCGCAAGCTGATGAGGCC
Source organism: Paracoccaceae bacterium (assembly GCA_050289105.1). Classification (GTDB taxonomy): domain Bacteria; phylum Pseudomonadota; class Alphaproteobacteria; order Rhodobacterales; family Rhodobacteraceae; genus Albidovulum. The sequence goes on from JBNKFC010000319.1 coordinate 728, forward strand.
GACCGCGCCGCCGAACGGCTGAAGAGCCTCGCACAACGTGGCGCGGCGACGGCCACGCAGGCCGAAGACGCGGCAACCGCCGCGATGGTCGCCCATGCCAAGGTGGCCGAGGCAGAGGCGAACCTTACCGTCGCCCGCCTTCCCGCCCGCGCGCAGGAAATCGCCGGTGCCGAGGCTGGGGTCGAAGGCGCGCGGGCCGCACGCGAACGCGCCGAATGGAACCTCGACAAACGTCGCCTGACCGCCCCCGCCCCGGGGCTGATCCACGATGTCATCCGCACGCCGGGCGAGCTTGCCGGACCCTCCGCGCCCGTCCTGTCGCTCTTGCCCGATGGCGCGGTGAAACTCCGGCTCTACGTCCCCGAAACGGCCATTTCCTCCATTGCTCAGGGCACTACCCTTTCTGTCCATTGCGATGGCTGCGGCGCGGGGCTGACCGCCACCGTCACCTATGTCGCCGACGCGCCGGAATACACGCCACCCGTCATTTATTCGCTCGAAAACCGGCAGAAGCTCGTCTACCTGATCGAAGCCCGGCCCGAGAGCGAGGGCGGGCTGAAACCGGGCCAGATCGTCGATGTCGATCTGCCGGGGAATGCGGGATGAACGACGCACCCGCCATCGAGGTCCGGGGCCTGACCAAACGTTATGGCGGTCGCGCGGTGGTGGACGACGTGACGCTGACCGTCCGCAAGGGCGAGATTGCCGGGTTTCTCGGCCCCAACGGTTCGGGCAAGACCACGACGATCCGGCTGATGTGCGGGCTCCTGACCCCCGATGCGGGCGAGGGCCGTGTCCTTGGCCACGACATCCGCCGCGCGGGCCGGGCGATCAAGCGTGAGGTCGGCTACATGACCCAGCGCTTTTCGTTCTACGAAGATCTGACGATCGAGGAGAACCTGAATTTCGTCGCCGGTCTCTATGGCCTTTCGCCCGCGCGCAAATACGTGGCCGATACGCTCGCCGATCTCGGCCTGACCGCACGGCGGCATCAGCTGGCCGGATCGCTTTCGGGCGG
>JBNKFC010000320.1:0-2871 GCA_050289105.1 Paracoccaceae bacterium
GCTCGGCCCGAATCGCCTCGGCCCGGGCGATGCGTTTGGACATCGGCAGATCGGGATAGCCCGGCGCTCCCGTCGTGAAGTAGAGCGCCACACCGCCCGCCAGTGCTGCCGCGATCAAAACGAGCGGCAAAGTCGGGATCCCGCGCGCGGCGGTCTCCGGCCCGGCCTTGTCGGCGTCCAGAAGCCGGCGCGAAATCTCGATCCGGGTGCGTTCGGCCTCCGTCTCGCTGATCACGCCGCGCGCGAGGTCGCGGTCGATCTCGGCCAGCTGGTCGCGGTAGACCTTGCGGTCGGCATTCACCTCAAGCTTCGACGCGCCGCCCTTGAGCGCCGCGCGGGCCAGAACCGCACCGATCAGCGCCACGAGGGCCAGTGAGAAGATCCAGAAGAGCATCGCATCCCCATTTCTGCCGTCTCATCTAAGCCTTTCACCCCCCGCGTGGAAGGCCAAAGCCCTGACCGGCCGGGGTCGCTTTGTCGCAGTTCGCCGAGGATGTCGCATTTTTCCCAAGAACGACGCTTGCCAGACGGTTGCCAAACGCCGGACGGTCCATCAAACGGCACGGGCGCCGTTAGCGCCGGAAAGGGATTCGCCATGGCCATGAAACGCTATTCCGTCTTCGCCATCGCGCGGGAAGCGATGAGCTATCATCAGGGCTGGGAACGGGCCTGGCGCTCGCCCGCGCCGAAGCGGAAATACGATGCGGTGATCGTCGGCGCCGGCGGGCACGGCCTCGCCACCGCCTATTACCTGGGCAAGAATTACGGCATCAAGAATGTCGCGATCATCGAGAAGGGCTGGCTCGGCGGCGGGAATACTGGCCGCAACACCACGATCATCCGCTCGAACTACCTGCAGGATCCCTCGGCCGCGATCTACGAAAAGGCCCGCTCGCTCTACGAGACGATGAGCCAGGACCTGAACTACAACGTCATGTTCTCCCCCCGCGGCCTTCTCATGCTTGGCCAGACCGAGCATGAGGTCCGCGGCTACAAGCGCACCGTCTATGCCAACAACCTGCAAGGGGTCTCGACTGAGTGGATCTCGCCGCAGAAGGTCAAGGAACTGGTGCCGATCATCAACATCGACGGGCCGCGCTATCCGGTCCTCGGCGCGCTTTACCAGGCGCGCGGCGGCACGGCGCGGCACGATGCCGTCGCCTGGGGCTATGCGCGCGCCTGTTCGGCGATGGGCATGGACGTGATCCAGCAGTGCGAAGTCACGGGCGTGCGGACCGAGGGCGGCAAGGTCGTCGGCATCGACACCTCGAAGGGTGCCATCGACTGCGACAAGCTCGGCATGGTCGTGGCGGGGCATTCCTCGGTGCTGGCCGAGATGGCGGGCTTCCGGCTGCCGATTGAATCGCTGGCCCTCCAGGCGCTCGTCTCCGAACCGATCAAGCCCTGCATGGACGTGGTCGTGATGGCCAACACCGTCCACGGCTACATGTCGCAGTCGGACAAGGGCGAGATGGTGATCGGCGGCGGCACTGACGGGTTCAACAACTACACCCAGCGCGGCAGCTTCCATCACATCGAGGAAACCGTGCGGGCGCTGATCGAGACCTTCCCGATGATCTCGCGCCTGAAAATGCTGCGCCAGTGGGGCGGTATCGTCGACATGACCGGCGACCGTTCGCCGCTCATCTCCAAGACGCCTGTCGAGGGCATCTTCGTCAACTGCGGCTGGGGCACCGGCGGCTTCAAGGCGATCCCCGGCTCGGGCTGGGCGATGGCCGAACTGATGGCGCGGGGGGCCTCGCCGCTCGCCGAGGAATTCTCCATGTACCGCTTCCGCGAAGGCAAGTTCATCGACGAAAGCGTCGCCGCAGGGGTGGCGCACTGATGCCGCTTCATCTTGCCAGACATATCCCGGGGGTCCGGGGGCAGTGCCCCCGGCCGGCTTCCAAGAGGACACCGACATGCTGACCCTTGAATGCCCCTATTGCGGCGTCAACGCCGAGGAAACCGAACTCCAGGCCGGCGGCGAGGCGCATCTGAAGCGCTATGGCCCGGGCTCCACGGACGAGGAGTTCGACGGCTACATGTTCAGCCGCAAGAACCCCAAGGGCGTGCATTTCGAACGCTGGCGCCATGCCTATGGCTGCGGCAAGTGGTTCCTCGCCGCGCGCTGCACCGCGACGCTCGAGGTCTTCGGCACCTATCCGGCGCAGTCGAAGGAACCGCCCGCCGAGTTGCAGGCGAAGATCAAGGCGAAACGCCCGGGCTGGGAGGGCTACAAATGAGCACGCGTCTTCAAAAGGGCGGTCGCCTGATCGACCGGTCCAAGCCCCTGTCCTTCATCTTCAATGCACGCCGGATGCAGGGCTTCGCGGGCGATACGCTCGCCTCGGCCCTTCTCGGCCAGGACCAGATGATGGTCGGCCGCTCGTTCAAGTATCACCGCCCGCGCGGCGTGATCGCGAGCGGGGCGGAGGAGCCGAACGGCCTCGTAGGCCTCGGCACCGGCGGGAAGTTCGAGCCGAACCAGCGCCTGACCACGACCGAGCTTTTCGAGGGCGCAGAGACGGCCAGCCAGAACCACTGGCCCAGCCTGGAATTCGATGTCGGCGCGATCAACGACCGCTTCGCGCGCTTCCTGCCGGGCGGCTTCTACTACAAGACCTTCATGTTCCCGCGCTTTGCCTGGAAGCATGTCTTCGAACCGGTGATCCGCCAGTCGGCCGGCTTGGGCAAGGTGCCGCAGAACCGGGACGAGGATCGCTACGAATATGCCTATGCCTTCGCCGATCTGGTGATCGTCGGTGGTGGCATCGCCGGCCTTGCCGCGGCCCTTGCCGCCGGCAAGCAGGGCAAGCGCGTCTGGCTGATCGAGCAGACCGCCCATTGGGGTGGCCGCGCGGTCGTGGA
>JBNKFC010000321.1:0-4357 GCA_050289105.1 Paracoccaceae bacterium
CCAAGGCCGAACGCCGGCTTCTGGCCGAGATGGCCGAAAAGTGGCCCGACCGGCCCGCGACGACCTGCCGGATCATCCATCACATGCCGAACCGGACGCCACCGCCGCTGGCCGCCGCCGCGGCGACCGGGCGGTTCGAACTGCGGGCGGGCGCGGTGGTCGAGCAGATCGAAACCGATCCCGACTCCGGGCTCGCAACCGGCGTCACCTATATCGATGCCGGGACCCGCGAGAGGATCACGGTGCCGGCACGCCATGTAGCGGTCGCGGCCTCGACCATCGAAAGCTGCCGGATCTTGCTGAATTCGCGCGGCGGGCGCCATCCGAACGGGCTTGGCAATTCGAGCGGAAATCTCGGGCGCTACCTGTCGGACCACCTGATGGTCTTCCGCGCCGGCACCCTGCCCGAGATCGAGGGGATGGGCGAAGGTCACGATCCTTACGATTTCGGCCAGCAATCGGGTATCTACATCCCCTCGTTCCGCAATGTCGGTGGCGATGACGGGCGCGGCTTCCTGCGCGGTTACGCGCCTCTGGGTTCGGTCGGACGACTGGAGCCGGGCTGGTTCTTCATGGCGATCGGCGAGGTCTTGCCGCGCGCCGACAACCGGGTGGAGATCGACCCCGGGAAGCGCGATGCCTGGGGCATCCCGGCGGCGAAGATCACGCTCACGCATTCGGAGAATGAACGCGCGATGATCCGAGACATGAACGCCTCGCTCAAGGAGGTGTCGGAGACCTTCGGTCTGCCCGACGACCTCTTGGGGCGCGAAAGCCTGATCTCGAAACTGGCCTACAAGCTCGCCGGTCCGCTCGTCTACACGCCCGAAGGCGCGCTTATCCCCGGCTCGTCGATCCACGAGACGGGCGGCGCCTGCATGGGTGACGACCCGAAGCGCCATGTGACGGATGCGGACTGCGCGCTCTACGATGCGCCGAACGTCCACGTCACCGACAGCGCGGTCTTTCCGACAAATCCCTTCCACAATCCCGGTCTCACCATCATGGCGCTTTCGGCGCGTGCTGGGGCACGGATCGCAGGCGGCAAAACCCCGTCGGGCGGTTGAAGTTCGGATTCAATCTGCACGATATGGGGGGTATTGTCTGCATTTTCGCAACATATGCCACGTTTCCGCCGCATTTGGGACGTTTTCCCGACACCTTCTCTATCGGCTGTGGCAGACTACTTGCGGGTGTAGTTTTGAGCGGCGGTATGGCCTCGGGCCGTTAGGGCCGCCATGGGGATTAAGACCATGATCAAATTGCTTTCGTCGCCGCCGAAGGGCGGAGTTCCGGTCGCATGGGCCACGATTCTCTCTGCGGTCCTGATGGCGCCAGCGGGCACGGTCCTCGCCGCGCCGGTCTTGACCACGGCATTGCAGGAGCAGGCCGAGTTCCTCTGCCGCCGTACCGAATTCACGCGCACCGAGATCCGCCAGTTGCAGCGCAGCGGCGATTTTCCGGTGATCCTCGCTTACACGCTTGATGCCTGCCCGAATGTGGCAAGTGTTCTGGCGGACGGGGCGACGGCCTCGATCGCTCCGCGCGCGCCGCGCGACAACGACAATAGTCGTGCGCCGGGCGGGAAGGCGGACAAGCCGGAGAAGTCGAAGGAGTCGCCGAAGGGGATCTGACGCCCCGGCGTTCAGGACTGCGCGAAGATCCCGCCGGCGAGGATCGCGTCCCAGTTCCGGGGCGCGTCCGGATTCTGCATCCTAAGGAAGCTGTAACCGGTCTTCTGCCACGGCAGGACGCGGCTTGTCAGGTTGTCGAGCACATAGTCGCCCGACCCGGTCCTCAGGACGAGGACCGCATGCGGTTCGCGGTGCCGGTCGAGAACGGTCGCGATCAGCAGTGAAGCGGGCGGCAGGCCGGCCTCGATCAGCCGCTTCTTCTTGGCAAGCGCGAAATCCTCGCAGTCGCCGCCGGTTGAGGTGGGCAGCGCCCAGACATCCTCGCGACCGTATTGCCGGCGGTCGGAGATGGCGCGCACCTCGGCGTTGACGGCGGAGTTGACGGATTTCGCGATGGCCATGGCCCGGTCACTTAAGGGCTGGTTGACGGCCACCCGCGCGCATGCCCAAACATAACGACTGCAAAGATCGCCGACGCCGCGCGGTGCGGCGATCGGCTTGACCGCGACCAGGTGCGCATTGGTCAGCTTCGGCGCAGCGGCCGCGCCGGTCGAGGCGACAATGACCACAAGGGTCGCGGCGAGCAAGCCCTTCAGATGGACGTTGCGACTGCGGGTTCCGCACCCGCCCTGTGGGTGCCGAAGCGCGGCATCTTTGTTCTGAACGGCAAATCGCGGCATGGCGGTCCGGTTTCAGGAGAAGGGTTTCCAGCCTCCGACGTGACATGCCGCGATGGCCATTCTGCGCCGGGAAACGGGCGAGAATGCGAAATTTCCGCGAAAGCCGTTGAGGTTGGATTTCTCTCAAGGGTTGTGCGCACCCGCCCTGGCATTGCGCTTCCCCGTGGTGGCCAATTCCAGGGCAGGGGTGCGCGGGTCGAAAATAAACTAAATATTACAATAGCGTATGATGTAATGCCGGCATGCGAAATTTCTACTAAAGTTTTAGTTTGACAAAGAAGGAAAGCTCGGCAGATTATCGCTTAGCCAGGGAAACTGGCTCTCATATCTCAGGGAGGAGACAGGATGCGGAAGTATCTTCTCTCCGCGGTGGCAGTCAGCGCTGTCATTGCGGGGGCCGGCTCGGCTTTTGCCGACGCCGCGGCCGCACAGAAATGGATCGACAACGAATTCCAGCCTTCGGCGCTCTCGAAAGACGAGCAGATGTCGGAGATGGAATGGTTCATCAAGGCTGCGGAGCCCTATGCGGGCATGGAAATCAACGTGCTGTCGGAAGGCATCCCGACGCATTCCTATGAATCCGAGGTGCTGACCAAGGCGTTCGAGGAAATCACCGGGATCAAGGTCAACCACCAGATCCTCGGCGAAGGCGAGGTCGTGCAGGCGGTCCAGACCCAGATGCAGACCCAGCGCAACCTCTACGATGGTTACGTCAACGATAGCGACCTCATCGGCACGCACTCGCGCCTTCAGCTCGCCTATCCGCTGTCGGACATGATGGCCGGAAGCTGGGCCGACGTGACGAACCCCGGCCTCGACCTGCCGGACTTCATGGGGACGAGCTTCACCACCGGTCCGGACGGCAAGCTTTACCAGCTTCCCGACCAGCAGTTCGCGAACCTCTACTGGTTCCGCAAGGACTGGTTCGACCGCGCCGACCTTCAGGAAGCCTTCAAGGCCAAGTACGGCTACGACCTCGGCGTGCCGGTAAACTGGTCGGCCTACGAGGACATCGCCGAATTCTTCACCAACGATGTGAAGGAAATCGACGGCGTCCAGATCTACGGCCACATGGACTACGGCAAGCGCGCGCCCGATCTTGGCTGGCGGATGACGGATGCTTGGCTCTCGATGGCCGGTGCCGGCTCTCCGGGTGAGCCGAACGGCGTGCCGATCGACGAATGGGGCATCCGCATGGAAGCGGGATCGTGCAACCCGGCCGGTGCGTCGGTGTCGCGCGGCGGTGAGGCCAACGGCCCGGCGGCGGTCTTTGCCATCGCCAAGTGGGACGAGTGGCTGCGGAAATATGCACCTCCGGGGGCGGCCTCCTATGACTTCTACCAGTCGCTGCCGGCGCTCAGCCAAGGCAACGTCGCCCAGCAGATCTTCTGGTACACCGCCTTCACCGCAGACATGGTGAAGCCGAAGTCCGAAGGCAACAACACCGTGGACGACGAGGGTATGCCGCTGTGGCGTATGGCGCCGAGCCCGCATGGCCCCTACTGGAAGGAAGGCCAGAAGGTCGGCTACCAGGACGTGGGCTCCTGGACGTTCCTGAAGTCGACGCCGGAAGACCGTGCCAAGGCGGCCTGGCTCTATGCCCAGTTCGTCACCTCGAAAACGGTCGACGTGAAGAAGTCCCATGTGGGTCTGACCTTCATCCGCGACTCCACCGTGCGGCATGAAAGCTTCAGCGAACGTGCACCGAAGCTGGGCGGTCTGGTCGAGTTCTACCGCTCGCCCGACCGGGTCCGTTGGTCGCCGACCGGCATCAACGTGCCCGATTATCCGAAGCTGGCGCAGATCTGGTGGCAGCAGATCGGTGACGTGAACTCCGGTGCCTTCACCCCGCAGCAGGCGATGGACCGCCTGGCCGAGGAGATGGACATCACCATGGCCCGGATGCAGGCGGCCGACGAGCGCGCCAATACCTACTGCGGTTGCGGACCGCGGCTGAACAAAGAGCGCGAGGCCTCCTACTGGCTGAACCAGCCGGGCTCGCCAAAGCCGAAGCTCGCCAACGAGAAGCCGAAGGGCGAAACC
>JBNKFC010000322.1:0-2651 GCA_050289105.1 Paracoccaceae bacterium
CTCGTCGACCCCTGGCTCACCGGCAACCCGATGTTCCCGGCCGACAGGCGCGCAGAAGCCGTCGCGGGCGCCACGCATATCCTGGTCACCCATGGCCACGGCGACCATACCGGCGACGCTGTCGGGATCGCGAAGGACGCGAATATTCCGGTCGTCGGGATCTATGACCTCATCAGCCATTGGGAGGCCGCCGAGGGCATTACGGGCGTCGGCTTCAACAAGGGGGGCACCGTCGATCTTGGCGGCGCGGCCGTGACGATGGTCAATGCCTGCCACTCCTCCTCGATGGCGGGCAAGACCGGGCCGATCTATCTCGGTCACGAGGCGGGTTTCATGATCTCCGGCGAAGGCCACACGATCTACGTGACGGGGGACACCGCGATCATGGCCGACATGGGCTGGATGGGCGAGTATTTCGCCCCCGACATCGGCATTCTCTGCGCCGGCGGGCATTTCACGATGGATATGGAGCAGGCGGCCTGGGCGGCGAAAAAGTTCTTCGACTTCAAGACGGTGATCCCCTGCCACTACCGGACCTTCCCGCTCCTCGCCCAGTCGGCTGACGAACTGAAAGCCGGTCTGCCCGGCGTCCGCGTGATCGAGCCCGAGGTGCTCGAACCGATCACGATCTGACTTTCGCACCGGCGTTCGGGCAGGGTTGCCCCTGCCCGTCCGGGCTCACAGATCCCAATATTTCCGACTCTCGGGCAGCGGCGAAAGGCCGATATCCCGGCGGATGCGGTCCGAGAGGTCGGCGTCGTAGCGCCGGGGGGGCGCCCGCCGCCGGGCAATCAGCGCCGCGAGCGCCAGTGCCACGCGCACGAGCCCATGTTCGGCCACGAGCGCCTGCAGGGCGATCGCGGGTGCCGGGGTCTCGGGATTCACTTGTGCATTCATCATCTCACACAGCCGGACGCCTCACGGCGCATAGGCTCCTCAGGATCAAATTGGGTACGGGGTTCCAAAGACCGGAAGACACTTCGCCCGACATCTGGACACGGTGATTGTGGTGGTCTGGGTGGAAGGTCCCGGCGCTATCGCGGCCGGGTCGGGATCAGCAGGAGGTGCCGGTGCCCGTGCCGCGCGAGGCGGTCAGTCCTTCGATGGCGCCAACACCACGGCGGAGTACGGCGAGATCATATCTGTTCATCTGACGCCTCCTTCTTCTGGTGCTGCGACGGGCGAAACATACACCGGATTGCTCGGGTACAAAGCGCTAGATTGTACCGATCGATCGGAGCGGATTGTACGTGTCGCGAGGGACACAATCGGGGTAGCGACCGAAGGGAGAATGATGGGACCATCGGCAGAGCGTGTTCTTGCGGGATTCGGCCACGCGAATTCCGGCTTCCGCCCGAAAACCTGGAGCCTCACACCCGCCGGTCGCGAAAGAACTGGGCGAGCAGCTCCGCCGCCTCTCGCGCCCCGATCCCGTCATAGACCTCCGGGACGTGGTGACATTGCGGATGGGAAAAGACCCGCGCACCATGCGCGACGCCGCCCGATTTCGGATCCTCGGCGCCGTAGTAGAGCCGGCCAATCCGCGCGAAGGACATCGCGGCGGCGCACATCGGGCAGGGTTCGAGCGTGACATAGAGATCATGGCCCGGCAGCCTTTCGGACCCCGCATCCCGGCAGGCCGCGCGCAAGGCGAGGATCTCGGCATGCGCGGTCGGATCGTTCAGCTCCCGCGTCCGGTTGCCGGCGCGCGCGACGATGCGGCCGTCGGGGGCAACGACTACCGCGCCCACCGGCACCTCGCCCCGCTTCCCCGCCGCCCGCGCCTCGTCCAGCGCGACCGCCATATGGCTCTGAAATCCGCTCATGCCACGTGATGCCCCGCCCCGCGCCCGCACGCAAGCGCTTCCCCCCCGGCGCGATTGGCGGTATGAGCCGCACTTCAGATCATCCGGGGGGCCGAAGATGGCGGAAGAGAAGACAGGCGGCGACCGCATCGCCAAGGTGATGGCCCGCGCGGGCGTCGCCTCGCGCCGCGACGCCGAGAAGATGATCGTCGAGGGCCGCGTGGCGGTGAACGGCGTGACGGTGACGAGCCCCGCGCTCGACGTCCTGCCCTCCGACAAGGTGACGCTCGATGGCAAGCCCATCGACGCGCCGCAGCCGGCGCGGCTCTGGCTTTACTACAAGCCCCTCGGCCTCGTGACCTCGGCGAAGGACGAAAAGGGCCGCCAGACCGTCTTCGACACGATGCCCGCCGACATGCCGCGGGTGATGAGCGTCGGCCGGCTCGACCTCAATTCCGAAGGGCTGCTGCTGCTGACCAATGACGGCGAGCTGAAGCGGCGGCTGGAACTGCCCTCGACCGGCTGGCTCAGGAAGTACCGGGTCCGCGTCAACGGGCGTCCGAACGACGCGACTTTCGATCCACTTCGCCGCGGCGTGACCATCGAGGGCGAGGAATTCCAGCCGATGGAGATAACGCTCGACGTCCAGAAGGGTGCCAACGCCTGGCTGACGGTCGGCCTGCGCGAGGGCAAAAACCGCGAGATCCGCCGGGCGATGGCCGAGGTCGGGCTGATCGTGAACCGGCTGATCCGGGTCAGCTACGGGCCCTTCCGGCTCAACACGATGAAGCCGGGCGACGTGGTCGAGGTGAAGCAGAAGGTGCTGCGCGACCAACTTGGCGATCG
>JBNKFC010000323.1:0-8830 GCA_050289105.1 Paracoccaceae bacterium
CCATCGTCGAGAAGTGCGCGGCAATGGGCTGCGAAGAGCTTCAGGTCCGGCGCGCCATCGGGCGTGACCGGCGTAGCGGCGGCGCAGTGGACGCCCTGGATCGCGTGTTTCATCTCCCCCTCCCGGCAGCAAGCTTGCGCGCATAGGCGATGGCCGCGTTCATGTTTCTGTGGTTTGCGATGCCCTTGCCGGCGATGTCGAAGGCAGTGCCATGATCCACCGACGTGCGGTCGATCGGCAGTCCGAGCGAGACATTGACGGCGGAGTCGAAGGCGACGAGCTTGATCGGGATGTGGCCCTGATCGTGGTACTGTGCGACGACGAGATCGAAGGCGCCGTTATAGGCGCGGTGAAATACCGTGTCGGCCGGGATCGGCCCCTGCACGTCGATGCCTTCGGCGCGGGCTAGCTCAACGGCGGGCGCAATCTGAACGTCGTCTTCGGTCCCGAAAAGCCCGCCTTCGCCACAATGCGGGTTGATGCCGGCAACTGCGATGCGAGGTGCGGGATAGCCGACGCGCTTGAGGTGTGCGTTGCCCATCCTGATGGTGGCCAGCACCCGCTCCGGCTGGGCGCGGTCGATTGCGGTCTTGAGGCTGACATGGGTCGAGACGTGGATGACCTTCAGTCGCTCGGACGCCAGAAGCATGAAGACGCCCTTGGTGCCGGTCAGCGACGCAAGAAGCCCGGTATGGCCGTCGTAGTGGTGGCCGGCCGCGTTGAGCGCGGCCTTGCTGATCGGAGCGGTGACGATGCAGTCGATGGTTCCCGACTCGGCTGCGCGGACGGCGGCCTCGATGAAGCGGAATGCGGCATCGCCGGCGCGGGCATCTTCCATCCCGAAAGGCAAGGGGGCGCCGTCGACTGGCAGATCGGTCAACGCGATATCCTTGCCCAAATTGAGACTTGTGCCGATGACCTGTTGCACAGACTCGAGAGTCTTGCGGCAGCCGAAGATGCGGGTGCGCGCGCGGTCCTCCGCAGTCATTTCCGAGACGGCTTTCAGCGTGACCTCGGGCCCGACGCCCGCAGCGTCGCCCATCGTTATTCCGATCATTGTGACTCCAGCCATTCCAGCGCGAGCCGCACGTGTTTGATCGCGCGGCGATGATACGTGTAGGCGAGGTCGAGCATCCCGTCCGGACCTTCGAGCAGCGACGGGTAGGACATTTCCTTGTTGTGACCGTCGAGGCTGTTGTTCGTCAGGCACGTGCCCGGCCCATCCTCAACCACGACCCGGCGCGGAAACGTCCGGCCGCCATCGTCGGAGAAGCAAAGTGACATCGGCGCGCGAGGCACGCCCCAGATCGGGTTGCAACCACCCGTCGCCTGCGGGCGCGCGTCGTCGCCGAGTTCGTCGTAAAGCGACTCTCTCCGGTCGGTATGCATGGCGGCGTTTACGGGATTACAGGCCATCGCGACGCGTCCGTCCGTCAGGCGGATGACCGAGATCGAGGAATTGTTGTTCGGCACATCCGTCGGCTCCGGTGCCGACCAGCTTTCACCGCCGTCGATGCTTTCGGATCGATAGACGAAATCCGACTGCCGGCGCCGATAGAATGCGGCAAGCTGGTTCGGACCCAGGGGCACGAGTGTCATATGCACGCAGCCGATCGATCCGGGCACCTCGACCTGGCGCCACGACACGCCCGCATCGGCGCTGATTGCAAGCGCTGCGGTGTCGTGGCTGCCGGTCCAGCGCTGGCCCGGCCGCGATACGCAGCGGAAGAGCGGCAGAAGCCATGCCCCGTCGTCGCGGACCTGGATGGGCGCACGGATGAAGGTGCCGGCCGGTAGCGGAAGATCGTGCGCTTCGCCCCCCGCTTCGCGCAGCCTTACAACGCATGTATCCTGATTGCCGCCGGGTTGCGCCGTATGCAGGATCAGCACCCGCCCGTCGGGGGAAATGAACTGAACTGGGTTTTGCTCGGAACGGTCGGGATCGTCGGACATCCGTTCTGTCTGGTGCCAGACGTCGCTTGCTAGGGTCGACCGGTGAACGGATATGTCGGATTTTCCCTCAAGAGACCCCGCGAACCAGAGGCAATCCAAGGCGCCCGAGCGATGCGCCAGGAAGGCCGCATGGTTTTGGACGCAGGGAGACGGCAGCAGCGCCTCCCACCGGCCGGGAGACGTCTGACGAAGCCTGCCGTCCATTCCGGCGGCGATCTCGTCCGGAGTTGCGACGCGATGGCTCATGATTCCCCCGAAAGTCCGGCCACGTAGGCTTGCTGGGTCGGGAACATTGACTGTGAATAACAAGTTGTCAAGTTGGAAGTCTTTCCTTTGGCGAAGAAGTTTGATGAAGGAGTTCAATATTAATTATAAAAATCAAACCAGTAAAATCTGACCACAAGGAGCGGCAGTCCTAGGTGTAACAAATGGATTGACAATTTTACGGTTCAGGGAAACCCTTGCGTCCGCAGGCGGCGGCGGGTCGTGGTGCGCTGTTTCTGATGGCGGGGAGAAGGTATGGCCGTGGCGGGAAGTGCTGCAGACAGCGACCGGTCAGCCCTGATTGGCATAGGCCTGATGCTTCTCGTCGCCATCATTGCCGCCTTCGACGCGGTGATCGTCCGGATGATGTCGCCTTCCGTTCATCCTTTCATCATCGGGTTCACGAGGTCACTGTTCGGTCTGCTGGTGGTCCTGCCCTGGATCCTCGCGCGGCCCGATATGCTTCGGTCGAACTACCGCTTTCGCCATGCTCTGCGCGCGGCTCTGAAGCTCGCCTCGCTCATCGCGTTTTTCGTTGCCTTCGCGACCGCGCCGCTCGCCGACGTGACCGCAATCGGGTTTACGGCGCCCATCTTCGTTTCGCTCGGCGCGTGGCTCTTTTTGTCGGAGCGTCCGCGCGCCTTGCGCGTCGTTGCGTCGATTTGCGGGTTTGTCGGCGTGCTGATCGTGCTCCGCCCGAGTCAGCATTCGGGCGTCTCCACGGGGCTGCTCTATGCATTGCTGGGCGCACTTTTGACGGCCGTCATACAGCTTATCCTGAAGCCGATGTCCGCGAAGGATTCGACCGAAACCCTTGTCGCCTGGAATCTGATCCTGACGGTTCCGATAGCCGTCATTCCGGCGGCTCTGGTCTGGGTCACGCCGACGCCCGGACAATGGGCGTGGCTCGCATTGCAAGGGGCTTTGGGCGCCCTGAACATGGGGCTGGTAACGCGCGCCTTCTCGCTTGCCGACGCGTCGCTGATCGCCCCGATGGACTTTCTGCGGCTGCCGATCGTCGCCGGGCTCGCCTTCTTGTTTTTCGGCCAGACCGTCACCTCTGCGACATGGCTGGGCGCCGCAGTGATCTTCGGCGCGACGCTCCTTATGGCGCGCAGTGCGCGGGGTCGGAAGCTTCGGGAGATCTGACTGCATGATACGACAGCCAACAGTATTGATACCGAAATGGTATCAACGTGCAATTCATTCCGCTTTTTGCGGGAGTATAGATACACTAATATATCAGATGGCTTCCGCGGAGCTCCGGCGAGATTTCCGTGTTTTGGAGGAGACGGTGGTGCGCGTTGCAGCAGCGCGCGCGACCAGGAAGACAGCCGCTGCGAGACCAACGAGGAGGAGAATTCCATGCGCAGAATGACCGCATGTCTGCTGGGAACGGCATTGGCCGTCACAGCATTCTGCCCGGCTTACGCCGCGGATACGGACGTCACGATCGTGCTTAACGAAGAGTTGGAGAATGTCGAGCCGTGCATGGCCTCGCAGTCCAATATCGGGCGCGTGATCCTGCAGAACATTTCCGAGACGATGACGGAGCTTAGCCCCGAAGAAGGGTTGAAGCCGCGTCTGGCCGAAAGCTGGGAAGACATGGGCGATGGCACATGGCGTTTCCACCTGCGTTCGGGCGTGACATTCTCGGACGGTTCGGCGCTTGATGCCGGCGACATCAAGCATTCGATCGAACGCACGCTGAGCGACAAGCTCACCTGCGAGATCGGCGCGAAGTATTTTGGCGGCATGACGATCACGCCGACGGTGGTCGACGATCTGACCGTCGACATCAAGGCCGATCCGGCGCAGCCGATCCTTCCGCTTCTCATGTCCACCGTGACGATCGTGCCGGCAGAGACGCCGATCGAGTTCGTGCAGAGCCCGGTGGGTACGGGTGCCTACGTCCTTTCCGCATGGAATGCCGGCCAGTCGATCATCCTCGACCGCCGCGACGGCTATTGGGGAGAAACCCCGGCCGTGACCAAGGCGACCTATGTCTTCCGTTCGGACGACGCGGTGCGCGCGGCCATGGTTGCTGCCGGCGAAGCCGATATCTCGCCGCTCATCTCGGAGCTGGACGCAACCAATCAGGCGACCGATTTCAGCTATCCGAACTCCGAAACCACCTATCTGCGCATCGATCATTCGATGGCGCCTTTGAACGACTTGCGGGTGCGCCGGGCGCTCAACATGGCCGTTGACCGCGACGCCTTCCTCGGAACCTTGATCCCGAGCGGCGCGATCAAGGCCACGGCGATGGTCCCGCCCTCCACCATCGGCTGGAATCCCGACCTGACGCCGACGGCCTTCGATCCCGAAGGCGCCAAGGCGCTTCTCGAAGAGGCGAAGGCGGACGGCGTTCCGGTGGATGCCGAAATCACGCTGATCGGGCGGACCGGGAACTTCCCCAACGTGACCGAGGTGATGGAAGCGCTCCAGCAGATGTTCAACGACGTCGGCTTCAACACCAAGCTGGAGATGTACGAGGTCGCCGAGTGGGTCAATCTCTACTCCAAGCCGTTCGCCGAGGATCGCGGGCCGCAGATGGTGGAAGCGATGCACGACAACGCCAAGGGCGATCCGGTGTTCTCGATGTACTTCAAGTATGCGTGCGATGGCCTGCAGTCGGGCATGTGCGACTCCAAGGCGGACGATCTGATTGCCCGTGCGACCGCGGCGACGGGGGATGAGCGTACGGCGCTCTGGAAAGAGCTGATCGCCTATCTGCATGACGATGTGGCGGCCGATGTTCTGCTCTTCCACATGGTGGGCTTCAGCCGGGTGTCGGAGCGGCTCGACTTCACGCCGACCATCGCGACGAACTCCGAGCTGCAATTGGCGCAGATCAAGTTCAAATAATCACGCTAGGACCGGGCGGGGTGCCAAGCGCGCCGCCCGGTCCATCTTGAAGGAGGGGGCGCAACGTGCAGACGTTCATTCGCAAGCGAGCTGTTGCCAGTGCGATCTCTCTCGTCGGGCTCATTGTCCTCGTCTTCTTCCTGTCGCGGCTGACCGGCGATCCGACGTCCCTTTATCTGCCAGTCGATGCGAGCCTTGAGGCGCGCGAACAGTTCCGGGAAATCCATGGGCTCAACGATCCGCTTCTGGTGCAATTCGGCCGCTACGCTCTAGACGTGCTGTCACTCGATTTCGGCGACTCGATCCGCAAGTCGCGCCCGGCGCTGGAGGTGGTGCTCGAAGCGTTTCAGTGGACACTGATGCTTGCGGTCATCACGATGGTTTGCGTTACCGCGGCTGCGATCGTCTTCGGCTCGCTCGCGGCTTTCCGCGTGGGCGGGGCGTTCGACCGGATCGCGACGTTCTTTTCGCTGATCGGAGCCTCCGCCCCCGATTTCTGGATCGCGATCGTCGCGATCGTGCTCTTTTCGGTTAATCTTGGCTGGGTGCCCACGTCGGGTACTGGCACGGCCTGGCACTGGATCCTGCCTGTCTCTGTTCTTTTCATCCGACCCTTCGGGCTCATCCTCCAAGTCGTTCGCGGTTCGATGATTTCGGCGCTCTCTTCGGCCTACGTGAAAACCGCCCGCGCAAAAGGGGTAGGGCCGCGGCCTATCATTTTTGTCCATGCCCTCCGGAACGCGATGCTTCCGGTCATTACCGTGATCGGCGACCAGGCAGCGGGCATGTTGAACGGTGCGGTGGTCGTCGAGACGATCTTCGGTTTTCCGGGCGTGGGCAAGCTGATGATCGATTCCATCCTGCAACGGGATTTCGCGGTCGTGCTCGCCTCGATCATGGTGACGGCGATGGCGATCTTCCTGATGAACCTCCTGATCGACATCGCCTATGCGGTGCTCGATCCGCGCATCCGGTACTGAGATGGCCATGTCGGAAATCGCTCCACCCGTCACGACAGACCAGGACCAGGGCCGCGCCCGCAAGCTGCTGTCGATGCTTTGGGCCGACAAATTCGCGACGATTGCGGCGGTCTTCCTGTTGGTCGTGCTGCTCTGCGCGATCTTCGGGCCAATGCTCTTCGACACGCTCGCGACCCGGCAGAACCTGCGCGGCCGTAATGCCGAGCCCTTTGATCTGTCGCGGGGCTGGGCGTTCATCCTTGGCGCTGACGCACTCGGCCGGCCGCTTCTGGCGCGGATCGTCGTCGCTGCTCGGAATACGATCATGGTCGCCGCAGGGGCGGTCATCTGTTCGATGCTGATTGGCGCCATGCTGGGACTGATCGCGGGTTACAGTCGCAAGGGCTTGAGCCAGGCGATCATGCGGTTCGCCGACGTGATCATGTCCTTTCCGTCGCTTCTCATGGCGGTGATCGTCCTCTACATGCTCTCGGCATCGGTCACGAACCTGATCATCGTCCTCGCGATAACCCGCATTCCGATCTACCTGCGCACGACGCGGGCAGAGGTGCTGGAGCTTCGCGAGAGGATGTTCGTGCAAGCCGCACTGGTGATGGGCGCGTCATCGAAGCGGATCATCTTCCGCCATATCCTTCCGATGGTGCTGCCCACGCTCACGACGATCGCGACGCTGGATTTCGCCTTCGTGATGCTGGCCGAAAGCTCATTGTCGTTTCTCGGTATCGGCATCCAGCCGCCCGAGATTACGTGGGGGTTGATGGTGGCGCAGGGGCGGCCTTACCTGACCCATGCCTGGTGGCTGTCGTTCTGGCCCGGCCTCGCGATCATCCTGACGACGCTGAGTTTGAACCTTCTGTCGAACTGGATGCGCGTCGCGCTCGATCCTGCGCAGCGCTGGCGGCTGGAGATGGGGAAGAAGAATGACTGACCATCTTCTCGAAGTCCGAAATCTGTCGGTTGAGTTCCACACTGCCGGCGGCCGCGTGAAAGCGGTGCAGGATGTCAGCTGGCACCTCGACCGCGGTGAGGTTCTGGCCATTCTCGGCGAAAGCGGGTCGGGAAAATCGGTGTCCGCCTCGGCGGTGATGGATCTGATCGACTGCCCGCCGGGCGAGATCACGACGGGTGAGATCCTGTTCGAAGGGCGGGATCTGCTCACAATGAGTCATGCCGAGAGGCGCGAGATCAACGGCAAGCGGATCGCGATGATCTTTCAGGATCCGCTGAGCCACCTCAATCCTGTTTATACCGTCGGCTGGCAGATCGAAGAGACGATGACGATCCACGGCACCGCGCGCGGCGTGGCGCGGGCCGAAACCGTCGCGCTTCTTGGCCGGGTCGGCATTCCCGACCCGGAGACAGCGGTCCATAAATATCCCCACCAGTTCTCGGGTGGGCAGCGCCAGCGGCTGATGATCGCCATGGCCTTGGCCCTGCGGCCGGACATCCTGATCGCGGACGAGCCGACAACCGCCCTCGATGTGACGGTGCAGGCGCAGATCCTGTCCCTGTTGGAGGATTTGCAGCGCGAGACGGGGATGGGACTTCTGCTCATCACTCATGACCTTGGCGTGGTGGCCGAGGTGGCCGACCGGGTCGTCGTCATGAATTCGGGCCGGATCGTCGAGGAGGGCACCGCGCTTGAGGTCTATCGCAACCCCAAACACCCCTATACCCGCCAGTTAATCGCCTCCGCTCCCGGAAAGGGCGAGATGCCCGAGGGCGTGGAGGAGCAAGGATCGCCGATCCTGAGTGTGCGGGGGCTTGGCAAGAGCTACGGCGCGTTCGACGCGCTGAAGGGCGCCAGCTTCGATCTGATGCCCGGCGAATGTGTCGCCGTCGTCGGCGAAAGTGGTTCGGGCAAATCGACGCTCGCCAAGACGATCCTGCGGCTTGAGGAGCCGACCGCCGGCCAGGCGCTCTACAAGGGGCGCGACCTCTTCCAGATGGCCCCCAAGGACCTGTTCGCGATCCGTCGGGCGATCCAGATGGTGTTTCAGGACCCCACGCAGAGCCTCAATCCACGGATGTCGGTCTACGAATTGATCTCCGAAGCGTGGGCGATCCATCCCGAGATCCTGGCGAAGGACAAGTGGCGCGCACGCGTGGCGGAGCTTCTCCAGCAGGTAGGTCTCGCGCCCGAGCACGCAGCCCGGTATCCGCACCAGTTCTCGGGCGGGCAGCGGCAGCGAATCGCCATCGCGCGTGCCCTGGCGCTGGAGCCCGAGGTGATCATTTGCGACGAAGCCGTGAGCGCCCTGGACGTGCAGGTTCAGGCGCAGGTGATCGCTCTTCTGGCAAACCTGCAGAAGACGCTGGGGCTGGCCTATATTTTCATCGCCCACGACCTGCCCGTCGTGCGCGAATTCGCGGATCGGGTGATCGTGATGCAGGGCGGGCGGATCGTCGAACAGGGCTCCGTCCGGCAGATTTTCGACAGCCCGCGCGAAGCCTATACGCGCAACCTGCTTGCCGCGAGCCTCGACCCCGATCCGGAGGTCCAGGCCGCACGCCGCGCCGCCCGTTCGTTGGAGACCGCATGAAACCCGAGATCCTCGTCGCCTATCCGACGCTGCCCCGCCAGATGGAGATGCTGGCGGACGCGTATACACTCCATCGCTACGATCAGGCGGAGGACCGCGAGGCGTTCTTGAAGAAGGTGGGCGACCGCTGCGTCGGTATGGTGACCAACGGGCACTTCCCGCTCAGCCGTGCCTTCGTGGAGAAGCTTCCGGCGCTCAAGATCGTGGCATGTTCTTCCGTCG
>JBNKFC010000324.1:0-8078 GCA_050289105.1 Paracoccaceae bacterium
CCTCGCGGGGGGCGCGGCCGGTCGGGGTGGCAGCTTCGGCGAGATCCTCAACCAGTCCCTCGGCAACCGCGGCGAACCCGACATTCGGCCGACGCAGCACCAGGATGCGGCCGCGGGGCTGATGCTCCGCGCGATGATCCAGGCGGCAAAATGCGATGGCAGGGTCGATGCGGCCGAGCAGAAGAAGCTTCTCGGCAACCTCGGCGACGTGTCGCCCGAGGAGAGACGCTTCGTCGAGGCGGAGATGCGTGCGCCGATCGATGTGCAGGGCCTCGCCCGGCAAGTGCCGCACGGGATGGAGGCGCAGGTCTATACCATGTCGGTGATGGCGATCGACCTCGATAACCGCAATGAGGCGCAATACCTTCACCAGTTCGCCAGTGCGCTCGCGCTCGACCAGAGACAGGTGAACCATATCCACGCCCGCCTCGGCGTTCCGGCGCTCTATTCCTGATTCCTGAGCGCGCCACCGGCAGGCGGATCGCGACGGGGCGAAGCGCGGCTTCGCCCCGTCTGCGTTCGCGGGTCGGGAAAAAGTATCTGACCAAATCTGTCGGAAATATGTTGACGACCACCGCGGCGTCTCATACCCCTTCGTCCACGCACAGGACTGGAGATGACCAATGACCGATTCCCCCAAGAAACCCCGCCACGTCACCGCAAAGGGCTGGACAACCCTGACACTTGCCGGCGCGGCCTTGGGCATCGCCGTCGCCGGACCCGCCGCAGCCTCAGGCGGAAACGGCGGCACGGCCGCCGGCCCCGAGAAGCTCTGGCTTGCCCAGGCAACCGAGGGCGGTGAAGGCGGCGAGGGTGGTGAGGCCGGTGCGGCCGCGGGCGGCGACGAGGTCGTCGATTTCCTCATGGACCTCGGCCTGATCGAGGGTCATCTTCGCGCAGGCGTCGCACTTTACCGCGCGGGCCTCGCCGATCAGGCGGCGAGCCACATGAAGCACCCGCAGGACGAGGTCTACGACGAACTGTCCTTCCACCTTGCCGATTTCGGCGCCGAGGGCTTCGCCGATGAACTGACGGCCCTGGCCGAAGCAGTCGAGGGCGGAAAGCCTGTGGACGTTGTCGAGGCGGCGTTGGACGATGTTTCGAAGAAGATCGCCGAGGCGCGCGACTACGCCAACGCGACCGAAGCCGCCGAAGCGCAAGCAATGGTCGCGATCCTCCGCCAGGCGGCCGAAGAGTACGGGGATGGCGTGACGGACGGAACGGTCGCGAATCTGCATGAATTCCAGGACGCCTGGGGCTTCGTCGAAGTTGTCCGCGCGCAGGCCGCACATATGTCAGGAGAGGACGACGCCAAGGAAAAGGCCTTCGGTGAAAAGGCCATGGCCGCCATCGAAGAGGCCCGCGCCGCCCTTCCCGACGTCTCGCCGGAGGGCAAGGCGGTTGGTGACACGACTATCCTCAACGCGGTGGCGGCAAAGATTGAACTGGCCGCCTACAAGTTGAGGTGAACACCATGTTCCTGGCGATTGACGGCATCCTGACAGTTGCGGAAGCGGCGGCCTTACGCGGGGTGGCAGAGACGCTCACCTTCGCGGACGGTCGGGCGACGGCGGGAAGGATCGCCCGGGAGATCAAGTCAAACGATCAGGCCGAGCCATCCGATGACCTCGACGCGATCCGCGCCAAGGTGACGGAGGCGTTGATGGCGCATCCGGTCTTCGCCGCCGCCGCGCGGCCGAAGGCGATGACCAGGCTCATCCTGTCCCGCTACCGCGAGGGGCAGACCTATGGGATGCATGTCGACGACGCGCTGATGCAGGGGATCCGCACGGATCTCTCGTTCACGCTGTTTCTCAGCGACCCCGATAGCTACGAAGGCGGTGGGCTCATTGTCGCGGATACGGCCGAGGAGCGGGCGTTCAAGCTTTCGCCGGGCAACCTGATCCTCTACCCTTCGACGACGCTGCACCGGGTGGAGCCGGTGACAAAGGGAACGCGGCTCTGCCTTGTCGGCTGGGTACAAAGCTGGATTCGCGACGCGGGTCAGCGCGAGATTCTTTTTGACCTCGACCGCGCCATTGCCGATGTCCATGCCCGCGAAGGCAAATCGGCGCTGCTCGACACACTGACGAAGACGCGATCGAACCTGATCCGAATGTGGGCGAACTGAGCCCCGACCGGACGCGCCGGAAACCGTCGTATTTCAGCACAGTCATAGGAAGACGGCGGCGCGCGCAGCCGCCGTCATTGACGCATGCCTGCCTGACCTGAAAATCATACACTGTAAGTTTTTGTTGACTTGCCTTACGGCGTATGGTTATCGTGAGTCCATTCCTTACACCGTAAGGCAAAGCAACCCGAAAGGAGTTCACGATGTCCCGCCTTCTGACCGCTCTCGCCTTCACTGCCGCAGCCCTTCCCGCCCTAGCCTCCGATGTCGACGACACCCGGGCCGACATCGAAAAGACCCTCGGCGGCGTGCCCACCTTCGTCTCCCAGATCGCCGACAGCGCGCTGCCAGGACTCTGGCAGCAGACCAAAGCGCTGGAGTTCTCGTCCGACACCGCCCTCGACCCCAAGACCAAGGCGCTGATCTCGCTCGGCGTTTCGGCACAGATCCCGTGCAACTACTGCATCTGGATGGACACCAATTCGGCCCGGCAAGCCGGCGCCACCGATCAGGAAATCGCCGAAGCCGTGGCGGTGGCGGGCATGACCCGCAACTGGTCGACGATCTTCAATGGCCTTCAGGTCGATTTCGACCAGTTCAAGGCCGAACTCGGCGGAAGCTGACCGACGACGCCCCCCCGACGACACCGGCCCGGCCCGCGCCCGTCGCGGTCCGGGCATCCCGCTTTGGGCTTGTGCTTCGGGCCGGGCAACGGGTAACTGCCGCCATGTCGACACGCGCACCCAAACGCAAACGCAATCCGCTCAGCGCCGAACGCATCGCCGCCGAGGCCATGGCGCTTGTCGACGAGGGCGGGATCGATGCGCTCAGCTTCCGCACGCTGGCCGCGCGGCTCAACTGCCAGGCGATGAGCCTCTATCACTACTACCCGTCCAAGCAGCACCTGATCGACGCGCTGGTGTCGATCTGCCTTGCCGAGACGCCGGTTCCGGAACCGGACATGCCATTCCGCGCGCGCCTGCACGAATTCTGCCTGCGCTACCGCGCGACGGCGCTGCGCCATCCGGGCTTCGCACAGATTCTCACGACGCATCGACTGAACCACCGCGACGGTCTCGCCTGGCTCGACGCCTGCGTGCGGATGTTCGACGTGCATGACGCGAAGGTCTCCACCGAACGCAAGGCAACGCTCTTCCGCGTGCTCAGCTACTTCATCACCGGCGCCGCCGTGGACGAGGCGCTCGGCTACGCCAAGGGGCCAAGTGCCGCCGAGCCGGTTCCGGGGGACGAAGCCAAGCGCGATTTCCCCGCAATCCTCGGCATCGGTGCCTATTTCGGCAAGGAGAACCACCTCGCATTCTACGAAGAGGGTCTGCGCGTGATCCTCGACTGGATCGAAGCCGAAATCACCTGCACGATCAGCAACCCACCCGCGGGCTAGCCGCCCGGCCACGCCCCGGCGGGGCCGACGCCGATCGGGGGTTCGATGCCCCCCGAAGCGGTCCCCTCAGGTAAAGCGGTTGTCGCGCGGGAAGCCGTGCGGCGGGGCTTTGCCGACACCGGCGCGGCGGCCGATCCAGTCGGCGATACCCGTCTCGGTCCGGGTATTGCCGTTGGGCATCGCCCAGCTCAGCCCGTCGGCAAGCGTGAACGTGGTCACATCCGACAAGCCGCCGTCGAGTTCCAGGACACCTTGCCGGCCCCGCGCCATGTTGTACTTCTGCAGCCGCACGCCCTTGCCGCGCGTCATCTCCGGCAGTTCGACCAGCGGGAAGACCAGAAGCTTGCGGTTCTTCGACACGATCGCCACGTGATCGCCGGAAACCGGCTTGCAAACCGCCATTCGAACCCCGTCGCCGAGGTTCATCACCTGCTTGCCTGCGCGCGTCTGCGCCACGACCTCATCGACCGGAACCGTGAAGCCCTCGCCTGCCGAAGAGGCGACGATCAGCCGCTCTCCCGGCCGGTAGATCAGGAGGTCGACGATCTCCGCCTCGTTCGGCAGATCGACCATCAGCCGCACCGGTTCACCCATGCCGCGCCCGCCCGGAAGATTGGCGCCGAGGAGCGTGTAGAACCGGCCGTTCGACCCGGCGAGGAGGATCTTGTCGGTCGTCTCCGCGTGGAACACGAACCGTCCCTCGTCGCCATCCTTGAACTTCACCTCGGCATCGAGGGCTTGATGCCCCTTCATCGCCCGGATCCAGCCCATCTTCGAACAGATGACGGTGATCGGTTCCTTCTCGATCATCGCCTCCAAGGGCACGTCCTCGACCTCGGCCGCATCGGCGAATGTCGTCCGACGGGCACCGCCGGGGGCGTCCTTGCCAAAGGCCTTTCGGGTCTCGCGCAGTTGTTCGGCGATCTTCGCCCATTGCAGCGCGTCGGAGCCGAGAAGATCGTCCAGCTCCGCGCGCTCGCGCATCAGTTCGTCCTGCTCCTTGAGAAGCTCCATCTCCTCGAGCTTGCGCAAGGACCGCAGGCGCATGTTGAGGATCGCCTCGACCTGCACCTCGCTCAACCCGTCATCGGTATGCGGCAGCGATAGGGGCGAGACATAGTCCTTCTCGGACGTCGCACGGACCTGCTTGCGCCCCCAATCCTCCGCCATCAGCGCGGCTTTCGGATCGGCGTCGTAGCGGATGATGTCGATCACCCGGTCAAGGTTCAGGAAGGCGGTGATGAAGCCTTCCAGAACTTCCAGCCGGTGGTCGATCTTCTCCATCCGATGTTGGCTCCGGCGGATCAGGACCTCGCGCCGGTGATCAAGGAAGGCGCGAAGCACCTCCTTCAGCGAACAGACCTTGGGCGTTCGCCCGTCGATCAGCACGTTCATGTTGAGGCTGAACCGCGTCTCCAGATCGGAATTGCGGAAGAGCATCCCCATCAGCATTTCGGGGTCGACGTTCTTTGACCGCGGCTCCAGCACGATGCGGATGTCGTCTGCGCTTTCGTCGCGAACGTCGGCCAGAAGCGGAATCTTCTTGGTCTGGATGACCTCGGCCAGCCGCTCGATCAGCTTCGACTTTTGCACCTGGAACGGGATCTCGGTGACGACAATGTTCCAGGTTCCCCGGCCAAGGTCCTCGACCGACCAGCGCGCGCGGGTACGGAAGCTGCCGCGCCCGGTGCGATAGGCTTCGAGGATGGCCTCGCGCGGTTCGACGATGACGCCACCGGTCGGGAAATCGGGGCCGGGGACGAAACCTACAAGGGTCTCGTCGCGCGCATCGGGCGACTTGATCAGGTGCAGGCAGGCCTCGATCAGCTCATGCAGGTTGTGCGGCGGGATGTTCGTGGCCATCCCGCCAGCGATCCCGGAGGAGCCATTCGCCAGAAGGTTCGGGAAGGCCGCCGGCAGCACCACCGGCTCTTCCAGCGTGCCATCGTAGTTGGGGCGGAAATCGACCGCGTTCTCGGCGAGCCCCTCCATCAGCGCTTCGGCCGCCAAGGTCAGCCGCGCCTCGGTGTAGCGCGAGGCCGCAGGGTTGTCGCCGTCGATATTGCCGAAATTGCCCTGCCCGTCCACGAGCGGGTAGCGCATGTTGAAATCCTGCGCGAGCCGGGCCATCGCATCGTAGATCGCGGCGTCGCCGTGCGGATGGTAGTTCCCCATCACGTCGCCCGAGATCTTCGCGGACTTCCGGAACCCGCCGGTGGGGGAAAGCTTCAACTCGCGCATCGCGTAGAGGATGCGGCGATGCACGGGCTTCAGACCGTCGCGCGCATCCGGCAGCGCCCGGTGCATGATCGTCGAAAGCGCATAGGTCAGATAGCGCTCGCCAATCGCGCGGGAGAGCGGTTCGGACACTGCCGCGGGCAGGATGTTGCGATCATCGCTTTCGTCACTCATGGATGTGGTGTAATTCGCAGGCTGGGCAGGGTCCAGACGGAAATGTCGGCAGCGGGAAATAGCCGCCGCATTTCCCCTGTTGGGACGGTCGCCGGGTTCGTTAGGGTGCCGCAAGTAATGGTAAAGGGTATGAAGATGCTTCGGCTGGCGGTGTTTCTCGGCGTGGTGCTTCTGCTCTATCAGGCCGGCACAAGACAAGTCGGCGTGGCGCCATCAGCGAGTGACGAAAAAGCCGTGCGCTGGACACTTGAAAACACCCGGATTGCTGGCCCGAAGATCGCCAAAGACCGCGTCGCGACGGTCGACCTGATGGCGGACGACACCGACCCAGCGCCTGCGTTTGACCTCAGCGAAACACTGGCGGATGACCCGCGCCTCCTGCCCGGCGAAACGCATCTTGAGGGCGACGGCGAAGCCTGGCGCGTGGCCGTGCCGAAGCTGTCCTTGCGGGCGGGGCCTTCGCAACTTTATCCCGAACTTGCCACCCTCGGGCACGGCGAGACGGTCATCAGCGCCGGCGCGGGAACGGGCGATTGGCTTTGGGTACGGACGGAGGATGCCTCGCGGTCCGGATATATCGCCGCGCGCCTCCTCACCCGCAAGGAATGACCGGAGTGAAGAGGCAATCCACCCGGATTGCCAGTGTGGCGGAAATCGCCTAGCCAAAGCGAAACAGGCGAGTCAGCCATGGCACGAAGCATTCTCATCACCGGCTGTTCGTCTGGCATCGGCTATGACGCGGCTCACGAACTGGCCCGTCGCGGCTGGCGCGTTTTCGCCACTTGCCGCAAGGCAGAGGACTGCGACCGGCTGCGGGCGCAGGGGCTGGAGAGCTTCCCGCTCGACTACGAAGACACGGCAAGCATCGCCGCCGCCGTGGACGAGACCCTTTCGCGAACGGGCGGCACGCTCGATGCGCTCTTCAACAACGGCGCCTACGCGATTCCCGCACCTTTGGAGGACGTCTCCCGCGACGCCATGCGCACGATCTTCGAGGCGAACCTGATCGGATGGCATGACCTCACGAACCGGGTCATCCCGGCGATGCGGACCCAAGGCGGCGGGCGGATCATCAATTGTTCCTCGGTCCTCGGCCTCGTGGGCATGAAATGGCGCGGCGCCTACGTCGCCACCAAATTCGCGCTGGAAGGCATGACGGATGTCCTGCGGATGGAGATGGCGGAGACAGGCATCAAGGTCTGCCTGCTCGACCCCGGCCCCATCGAGACGGATTTCCGCAAGAACGCGATCCGTCAATTCGAAAAATGGGTGGATTGGGAACGCTCGGCCCGGGCCGACGAATACCGCGCGAGCCTTCTCGACAAACTCTACAAGGGCAGCAGCAAGGGGCCGCAATGGCCCGCCTCGGCCGTGACGAAAACACTGATCGCGGCGCTCGACTCACCGAACCCCAAGCCCCGCTATCACATCACGACCCCGACTTACGTCATGGGCATCGCCAGGCGCGTCTTGCCGTCGCGGGCGCTCCATTGGGTGCTGGCGCGGGGCTGACGTCGGGAGAATCCCGATCTGGGCGCTGGCACCTTTCGCGGCCCCACTGTAAAAGCGGCCCATCAAGGAGGCCCTCATGACCAAGGACCCGCTTTTTCTCATCGCGGCATTCGCCTGCTTTGCCGTCCTCGTGATCCTGATGATCGGCATTGGCGGCTTCGCCAAAGGCGGCGATTTCAACCGTAAGCACGCCAACCGCCTGATGCGTTACCGGATCATCGCCCAGGCCTGCGCGGTTGCGCTTATCCTGCTTTTCGTCGTGATCCGCGGCGGGATCGGCGGGCACTGATGGTCGTCCTCAACAAGATCTACACCCGTACCGGAGATGCCGGCGAAACCGCTCTCGGCGACGGCGCCCGGGTGCCGAAACACTCCGCCCGCGTCACCGCCTATGGCACCGTGGACGAAACGAATTCCGTTATCGGGCTTGCCCGCCAGCACGCCGCGGACGAGATCGACACGGCCCTCGCCCGGATCCAGAACGACCTTTTCGACCTCGGCGCCGATCTCTGCCGGCCGGCCATGGAAAAGGATGCCGATGCCGGCTATCCCGTCCTGCGCATGGCCGATGCACAGGTCGTGCGGCTCGAGTCCGAGATCGACGCGATGAACGCCCGCCTT
>JBNKFC010000325.1:0-3058 GCA_050289105.1 Paracoccaceae bacterium
TAGGCGAGAGCGGCCTGCTCGGCGGGGTCGTACGCGTCCGCGACCGGGCGCACCATCCGCGCGAGCCGTTTCGCCTCGGCGCGGATGCGCTCGACAGTGCCACGATCCACGCGGTGCGGGTGGTCGGCCTCGTAGCCCTTGGGGTCACGGATTGCGGAAAGCCGCAGGGAAAGGTCGGCAGGCGCCCCGCGCAGGGGGTCTTTCTCGGCAAGAAGGGCGGCAAGCGTCGCGGCCTCCGGACCTGCCGTGACCAGCATGTGGCCGAGCCGGGGATGGAGCGGCAGGGCGGCGAGCGCCCGTCCGTGGGCGGTGATCCGTCCGTCGTCGTCAAGCGCGCCAAGTCCGGTCAGGAGCGCCCGCGCCTCGGCCAGGGCCGGGGCAGGGGCGGGTGTGAGGAAGGCGAGATCGCCGCCGTCCGAACCCCAGAGTGCCAGTTCGAGGGCAAGGCCGGTAAGGTCGGACGCGGCGATTTCAGGAGGCGGGAAGGGCGCGAGCCCACCCTCCTCGCCCTTCGTCCAGAGCCGGTAGCAGGTTCCAGGCGCCACGCGGCCGGCGCGGCCCCGGCGCTGTTCGGCCTCGGCCTTCGTCACCCGTTCGGTGACGAGCCGCGCCATTCCGGAGGCCGGGTCAAAGCGCGCCCGCCGCGCCCGGCCGGCATCGACGACGACGCGGATATCCTCGATCGTCAGCGAGGTTTCTGCGAT
The DNA here is from genome assembly GCA_050289105.1 of Paracoccaceae bacterium. Lineage (GTDB taxonomy): Bacteria > Pseudomonadota > Alphaproteobacteria > Rhodobacterales > Rhodobacteraceae > Albidovulum. The sequence continues at coordinate 705 of JBNKFC010000325.1, forward strand.
GGCGGTGGCGAGCACGACCTTCCGGCCCGTCTTCGCCGGCGCGATGGCGGCACGCTGCGCGGCGAAGTCCATAGCGCCGAAAAGCGGATGGATCGCGCAATCGGCGGGCAGCCGGTCTTTCAGCAACGCCTCGACGCGGCGGATCTCGCCCTCGCCGGGCAGGAAGACGAGGATTCCGCCGTCGGTTTCGGCGGCGGCCTCCGCCACCAGCCCCGCGGCGGCCGCCTCGAAGCGCAGTGAGGCGTCGACCGGGCGGGGCAGCCAGCGGGTCTCGACCGGAAATGCGCGGCCTTCGGAGGTAATCACCGGGGCAGCGTCGAGCATTTCGGCCACCGGTTCGGCATCGAGCGTCGCCGACATGACGAGGATGGCGAGGTCCGGGCGTAGCGCCTGACGCACCTCCCAGGCAAGCGCGAGGCCGAGATCGGCGTTGAGCGAGCGTTCGTGAAACTCGTCGAAGATCAGTGCGCCGATGCCGCTGAGTTCGGGGTCGGACTGCAACGTCCGCGTGAGGATGCCTTCGGTCACGACCTCGATCCGCGTCGCCTTCGAGACCTTCGCCTCGCCGCGGATGCGGTAGCCGGCGGTTTGTCCGACCGCCTCACCCAGGGTCTCGGCCATGCGTTCGGCGGCGGCGCGGGCGGCAAGGCGGCGGGGTTCGAGCATGACGATGCGGCCCGCGACAACCCCCGCGTCGAGAAGCGCCAGCGGCACCCGTGTCGTCTTGCCGGCACCAGGGGGCGCTTGCAGCACGGCGCGACCCTCGGCGCGGAGGGCGGCGATCAGCCCCGGCAGGGCCTCGTCTATGGGAAGGTGGTCACGCACATCGGCGTTATCGCCGTTTCAGGCGGCCTTTGCCATAGATCGTGTCCATGGAGATCTCGGTCACGCGCAACCGGTCTCCGGCGATCGGCGCGAGGGTCATCGTAAAGGGAAAGCGGCTTTTCTCGGCCATTTCATTTTCGGAAAAGCCCTCAAGCCGGCGGTATTCGCCGGCGCAGGCGACGCCGCCCGTCACTGCCTTCGGTTCGCCGAGCACAACCTGGCTGCGGCGGCGACCGTCGAAGAGGGTGAGTTTCCCGTTGCAGGCCTCGGCCTTTGGCACGTCGCGGAGGGAGGCGTAGAGGGCCGTGAGCGGGTCGACGGTGCCGCTTTGCGTCGCTGGGTCGATATCACCCGGGCGTGGCGATTTCGGCGGATTGTAGACCTTCACCTGCGGCACGCCGTCCTTGTAGTCCATCACCGACTGCGACTGACGCTTGCCGGTATCGGCGTCCTCTTCATACCGCGACGGCGTGAAGCGGCCTTCGATATAGGTGCCGCGCGCGCGGGCGTCGTATCGGACCTTTTTCAACAGGGCGACGAAGCCGCCGCTCTTGAGAACGCCGGAGACGGCGTAGGACTGGCCCTGAATAGCGCCGCTGATCGACAGCGTTCCGGCATGAATGCCTCTGAGTGTCAGGTCGAAGACCGCGCCGTCCTGCTGGTCCGCCCGGGCCATGCCTGCGGCAAAGGCCAGGGAAATCGCCAGCGGGGCGAGGAATCGGGGGGCAATCGTCATGGCACTGCTCGCTTTTTTTCGCGCCTCTGCTCTGGACATCGGCCCGCCGGAACAGGCAAGAAAACCCCGATGAGGTCAACTCACATCCCCGTTGGATCAGCGAAAGGCTGCCGGTATCGTAACATGGAGATGAGCGAACTTGCAGACCGCGTGGCGCGGGGCGACAGGCGGGCGCTGGCCCGCGCGATCACGCTGGTGGAAAGCGGGCGCGCGGACCACAGGGCGCAGGCCACGGCGCTTCTGGAGGCGCTGGGCTCCGCGCGGCAGGCTTTGCGGATCGGGCTTTCGGGGACGCCCGGCGTCGGCAAGTCGAGCTTCATAGAAGCTTTCGGGACGATGCTGACGGCGCAGGGCCTCACGGTTGCGGTTCTGGCGGTCGATCCCTCTTCGGCGCGGTCGGGGGGCTCGATCCTCGGCGACAAGACGCGGATGGAGCGGCTGGCGCGCGACCCCAACGCATTTATTCGGCCCTCGCCGAGCCAGACCCATCTTGGCGGCGTCGCCCGCCGCACGCGCGAAGCCGTGGCCTTGTGCGAGGCGGCGGGATTCGACGTGGTGCTAATCGAGACGGTGGGCGTCGGCCAGTCCGAGACGCTGGTCGCCGAGATGACCGACCTATTCGTGCTGCTGCTCGCGCCCGCAGGCGGCGACGAGTTGCAGGGCGTGAAGCGCGGTATCATGGAGATGGCCGACCTCATTCTAGTGAACAAGGCGGATGGAGAGCTGAAGTCCGCGGCGATGCGGACCTGTGCCGACTATGCCGGGGCATTGCGGCTGCTGCGCAAGCGGCCGC
>JBNKFC010000326.1:0-5064 GCA_050289105.1 Paracoccaceae bacterium
GACGATGCTGACGGCGGAAATCCCGTGGCCAAGCGCCCAACGCATCTGGCTGGCTCGCCTGAACCGCATCGCCGAAGGATTTGCGTCGGCCGAAACCGAGCGCGCGCGCATCGGAACCCCCGCGATCATGGAAAGAACAGGCTCTATTCAACTCGAAAGCGTCGATTTCACTCTGACGGCGCGGCCGGACCGGATTGACCTGCTGGAGGACGGTCGTATCCATATCTACGATTACAAGACGGGCAAGCCTCCGACCGACAAACAGGAAGAGGCGTTCGACAAACAATTGCTGCTCGAAGCGGTGATGGCCGAGCGGGGGGGATTTGCGAAGCTTGGTCCGCGCAGGGTGGCGGGCGCGACCTACATCCGCCTCGGCGGGGATGGGGAGGAACGGGCCATCTCCATTGACGGCGAGATCCTTGCACGGACATGGGAAGGGCTGAACCGCCTGATCGCATCCTATGACCGCCGCAGCACCGGCTATGCGTCGCGCCGCGCGGTCTTCACGACGCAGATCGTCGGGGATTACGACCACCTTGCCCGCTTCGGCGAGTGGCAGATGGGCGACGCGCCGAAGCCGGAGGATGTCGGATGAGCCGGACGGCAGCGAGCGAGCGACAGGTTCAGGCCGCCGATCCGGTGCAATCCACCTGGCTTTCGGCGAATGCCGGGTCGGGAAAGACGCGGGTGCTCATAGATCGGGTGGCGCGGTTGTTGTTGGGCGGAACCCAACCGCAGCGCATCCTCTGCCTGACCTACACCAAGGCTGCGGCGAGCGAGATGCAGAATCGGCTTTTCCAGCGGCTGGGTCAGTGGGCGATGCTGCCTGAGCCCAAGCTGCGGGACGCGCTGATGGAGCTTGGGGTCGAGGGTGGCGTCGATGCCGACACGCTCGTCCGCGCCCGCCGCCTCTTTGCCCGTGCGATCGAAACGCCGGGCGGGCTCAAGATCCAGACAATTCATTCGTTCTGCGCGGGCCTCTTGCGCCGCTTTCCGATCGAAGCGGGTGTGTCGCCCGATTTCACAGAACTGGACGACAGGGCCGCCAAGCTGCTGCGCGACGAGATCGTCGAGGAGCTTGCGGCAGGAATGGACATCGCGGCGGTCGATGCCATCGCAGGGCTGTTCTCCGGCGAAGATTTCTCCGGGCTTCTCGGCAATATCTGCCGGATGAGCGACGCGTTCTCCGCCCCGCTGGATCGCGACGGCGCGCTTCACCTCAACGGTCTTCCCGCCGGTTTGACGGCCACAACCCTGATCGGCTCCACTCTTCTCCCTGACGATCAGCGCGCAATTCAGGACCTGATCCCAATGCTGCTGGCAAGCGGCACCCGCGATGCGGGGGCAGGCAGGACGCTTGCGGCAGCATTGGCACGTCCGGTCACTCTGGACACTCTGGCAGCGCTGGAAGGCGTGCTGCTCTATGGAGCGAAGGCGAAGGCCGGAGCTTTTTCTCCGAAGATCGGGGATTTTCCAACCAAAGGGCTGCGCGAAGGCGCTGCTTCCGGACTGATGCCGCAGATCGAGGCGTTGATGCGCCGGGTGGCCGACGGGCGCGATAAACGTCTCGCGCTCTCCGCCGCTGAAAAGACGCTTGCACTGCATCGGTTCGCGGCGGCGTTTCTACCCCGCTATGCGGCGCGCAAGGCCGAGCGCGGTTGGCTTGATTTCGAGGATCTCATCACCCGGTCAGCGCGGCTCTTGTCCGACCCTGATGTTGCCGCTTGGGTGCTGTTCCGGCTCGACGGGGGAATTGACCACATCCTCGTGGACGAGGCGCAAGATACCAGTCCGGGCCAGTGGCAGGTGATCGAACGTCTGGCTGATGAATTCACCTCGGGCGAGAGCGCGCGAACACAGGAACGGACAGTCTTTGTCGTTGGCGACAAAAAGCAGTCGATCTATTCCTTCCAAGGTGCGGACCTTACCGCGTTCGACGCGATGCAGAGCCATTTCGCGCAGAAATACGCTCAGGTCGGCATAGGGTTTCAGCGGCTGGAACTGGAGCATTCCTTCCGCTCGTCGGACGCGATCCTGAGGGTTGTCGACCTGACCTTCGACGAACGGGTCAACCGCGGGCTTGGCGGCGATCCGAAACATCTTGCGTTCCATGCCGACCTTCCGGGGCGGGCGGATGTCTGGCCCGCGATCCCCAAGGCGGAAAAGCCAGAGGCCGAGAATTGGTACGACCCGACCGACATCCTGCCCGACGAGCATGAGACCATCGTCCTCGCCCGCCGCATCGCGGCCGAGATCCGGCGGATGATCGACGCGGGCGTGTGCATCCAGACAAAGAAGGGGCCGAAGCCAGTCGACGAGGGCGACTTCCTCATCCTCGTGCAGCGCCGCTCCGATCTCTTCTTCGAGATCATCCGCGCCTGCAAGTCGGCCGGGCTCGACATTGCCGGCGCCGACCGGCTGAAGATCGGAGGAGAGCTGGCGGTAAAAGACCTCGGCGCGCTTCTGCGGTTCCTCGCCACGCCAGAGGATGATCTGTCGCTCGCCGCCGCGTTGCGGTCGCCTCTCTTCGGTTGGTCCGAGGGTGCGCTTTACGAGCTCGCAGTGGGCCGGGGCGACGCCTATCTTTGGGCTGCTTTGCGCGACAGGGCCGAAACGCATCCCGAAACGTTGGCCATTCTGAACGATCTGCGTGACCAGGCCGACTTTCTCCGGCCCTACGATCTCATTGAGCGGATGCTCACCCGGCATCGCGGCCGCGACCGTCTCATCGCCCGTCTGGGGCCCGAGGCCGAGGACGGGATCGACGCCCTTCTCAACCAGGCGCTGGCATTCGAGCGGTCGGACGTGCCGAGCCTCACCGGCTTCCTCGTCTGGATGGAAACCGACGATGTCGAGATCAAGAGAAGGCTCGATTCCGCCTCAAAATCCATCCGAGTCATGACCGTTCATGGCGCCAAAGGGCTTGAGGCACCCATCGTCATCCTGCTCGACACCGCCAAGCGGCGCGACGATCCACGGGATGAGATCTTCCTGCTCGACGGCCATCCGGTCTGGAAGACCAAGGCCGACGAAAGCCCCGCCCGGATTGCGGCGGTCCGCGCCAACCTGCAGGAGCGGCAGCGCGAGGAGCGCATGCGGCTTCTCTATGTCGCGATGACGAGGGCCGAGGTCTGGTTGATCATCTGCGGCGCGGGCGATGTCGGGCAGGGGGCGGACAGCTGGTACTCGCTCGCCGCCGAGGCGGTCGAAAAGGCTGGCGCCGTTGACCTCGCGACCGAGGGTGGCCGAGGGCGGCGCCATGAATACGGGACATGGCCGGCGGAGCTGCCGGGCCGTCTCACGACAACCGGAGCGGCGGCGGTTTTACCGGGCTGGGTTAAAACAAGCGCCCCAGCGCAAGCGGCACCGGAGGCGCCGCTCTCGCCCTCCGGGCTTGGCGGAGCGAAGGCTCTGCCCGGTGAAGACGGGCTCGACGAGGAGACCGCGAAACGGCGCGGAACGTGGTTGCACCTTCTCCTCGAACACCTGCCGCTCTCGCCGGAGACCGACTGGCCGGCAATTGCGTCCGCGCTGCTGGTGACGGGCGATGAAACCGCGACTTCGGACGAAATAGACACGATTCTCGATGAGGCCCGGCATGTCCTCGGTTCCGCTGGAATGGCGACTTTACTCGCGCCCGGCGCGCTGAGCGAAGTCGAACTCACCGCGCCTCTTGACGAACTCGGGGGCCGCATCGTGCACGGGACGATCGACCGGCTTCTCATCGACGCGGATCGAGTTCTCGCCGTCGACTACAAATCCAACGCAGTCGTTCCCGCCCGCGTCGAGGAGGTGCCCGACGGACTTCTCAGGCAGATGGGCGCCTATGCGGCGATGCTGGAACGGATCTATCCAGAGCGGCTGATCGAGACGGCAATCCTCTGGACGAAGACCGGTGAATTGATGCCGCTTCCTCGCGACATCGTGAGGGACGCCCTGTCGCGCACCACCATCCCTTGACGGCACCCTCGGCGGTTCATACGTTCTTGCCAACGCATCCCGAACCTGGAGAACTCACATGGCCACCGTCGCCGTAACCGACGCCACCTTTGACACCGAAGTCCGGCAGTCCGACATTCCCGTCGTGGTCGATTTCTGGGCCGAATGGTGCGGCCCCTGCAAACAGATTGGCCCCGCGCTCGAAGAGCTTTCGGCGCAATATGCCGGCAAGGTGAAGATCGTGAAGGTGAACGTGGACGAGAACCCCGATTCGCCGGCGCAGATGGGCGTGCGCGGCATCCCGGCGCTGTTCATGTTCAAGGGAGGCCAGATCGTCTCGAACAAGGTCGGCGCCGCACCGAAGGCCGCGCTGCAAAGCTGGATCGAATCGGCGATCTGATCGGGCCGAATCCATTGACCTAGGGCGCCTTCGGGCGCCCTTTTGCATGTCCGGTTGCGGGCAGCGGCCCGCGCCGCCATATAGGACCGGACGAACGGAGGGTTTCATGGCGGACGACAGATTCCCCGGCTGGCACGGCACGACGATCATCGGCGTGCGGCGCGGAGGCGAGGTCGTGGTGGCGGGCGATGGGCAAGTGAGCCTCGGCCAGGCCGTGATCAAGGGCACCGCACGCAAGGTGCGCCGGCTTTCCCCCGGCGGGCGCGACGTGGTCTGCGGCTTTGCCGGCTCGACGGCGGATGCGTTTACCCTGCTGGAGCGGCTGGAAAAGAAGCTGGAGGCAGCGCCCGGGCAGTTGATGCGGGCCTGCGTTGAGCTCGCCAAGGACTGGCGCACCGACAAGTACCTGCAAAAGCTCGAAGCGATGCTGATCGTGACCGACGGCACGACGCTTCTGGTCGTGACTGGCGCCGGCGACGTGCTGGAGCCCGAACACGACGTAGCGGCCATCGGCTCCGGCGGGAACTTCGCCCTCGCCGCCGCGCGGGGGCTGATGGAAACCGACCTGCCGGCCGAAGAGATTGCCCGGAAGGCGATGGCCATCGCCGCCGATATCTGCGTCTACACCAACGGCAACCTTACGGTGGAAACCATCCGTGGCTGACGAAGCGGCGATCTTTGGCCCCGCCGACTTGCGCGCGGCGGTCGCCGCCGGCCTCGTGACC